>JBDQIL010000255.1:0-6240 GCA_040264415.1 Myxococcota bacterium | reverse complement strand
GTCGGGGTCGGGCGTGGCCTGGTTGGTGCGGCACCCGAGCAGGCCAGCGCCCATCAACAGCGCGATCATACGGCCCATGGTCACTCCGGCGCCGGGGCGACGAGCAGCGTGCCCAGGAAGGTGTCGTCTGACGTGAAGAGGTTGCCCCCCACCGCCAGCATGCGGCCGCCGGGCAGGCCCCAGGTGGCGTGCAGCACGTCGCGGGTGATCGGCAGCACGGGCGTTACCTCGTCGGTGTCGAGGTCATAGAGCGCGCTGTAGCCCGCCTCACCCACGATCACGGCGACGCCAGAGGGGTAGACCTGCACGCCGTTGAGGCCGGCCTGGGTCTGGGCGGTCACCGCGAGGGCGTCGCCGTCGGGCTCGACCACCACGCCGGTGCCGCGGCCCCCCACCACCACCATCGGGCCCCCGTCGGCGGGGCGGTTGGCGGTCACCAGGTCGGCTGTGGTGCCGGTGGGCACCGCGGTGAGGGCGCCGCCGTCGCGGCGGAGCGCGACCCCCTGAAAGCCCACCATCCACACCTGACTGCCGTCGTGGTGCACCTTGAAGAGGTTCGACAGGTCGGCCACCTCGGCGGGCAGGTCGAGGCGCGACCAGCCGCCGCCGTCCCAGGACAGCGCCACAGCGTCTTCTCCCCCAAAGCCGGAGGCGCCGCCCACCGCGTAGACCTCGGTGGAGGACACCGCGTAGGTGCCCCAGATGGCCTCGTCGATGGCGAGGGAGTGGTCGGACCAAGCCGCGCCGTCCCAGTGCAGCAAGGTGCCGGCCACACCACCCACCCACACGTCGGCGTCTCCCGTGCCGTGCACCCAGTTGAGCAGCGGGGTGCCGTCGGGCACGGCGAGGGGCTGCAGGTCGTCGAGCGGGCCGTGCAGCACCGCGCCCACCTCGGGCTGGCCGCCCACCACCCACACGGCGTCTTCGCTCGGGCCCCAGGCGCTCAGCCAAGCGCCGGTGGGGTCGCCCTCGACCAACACCGACCACGCGATGGCTGGCGCGTCCTCGGTGCCGTCTGCTCCGTCTGATCCGTCGCCGCCGACCGACGCGGAGTCGTCGCCCTTGCCGCTGCAGGCGAGGGAGAGGAGGAGCAGCAGAGGGAGGGTGCGCATGGGGCTGCCGGGGAAGGGCACACCCGATCCTTACCGCTTCCCGCTCGACTGTCAGCCCGCGGTCGCTCCTCGAGCCGCTGAGGCGGCTACATTCGAGGTTGGAGGTGCCGATGCACGCCCTGCTGCTGGCGATGATGGTGGCGAAGGCCGCCCCGCTCCCGGCGTTGCCCGCCGGAGATCCCCTGCGCATGCAGACCCGCCACGCGTGGCGCGGGGCGCCGCCGCCCGCCACCGGAGACGGCCTGCAGTCCGACTGGGACGTCGAGCGGTACGACATCGCGGTCGAGATCGATCCGTCCGCGCGGTTCATCGAGGTGACCCAGCAGGTGGAGGTGCGGGCGCGGGTCGATGCGCCCGGCCCGCTGCGGCTGCACAGCGACACCCCCGACCTGCGCCGCTTCCAGGTGGACGGGGCCGACGTGACGGTGGACCGCGACGGCGACCGCATCACCGTGTCGATGCCCGCCGGGCTGATGGAGGACGACCGAGCCACCATCGATGTGGTGCATCGCCCCGAAGGCATCGACAGCGACGGGTTCTTGGGGCTGCATTGGGGGGACCCCACCTGGACCATGCACCAGCCCGGCGGCGCGCGGCAGTGGCTGGTGGTCTACGACCAGCCCGGCGACAAGGCCGCGCTCCGCTGGACCGTCCGCGCGCCGAGCGACCTCATGGTGATCACCAACGGCGCGCTCGAGTCGGTGACCGACCACGACGACGGCACCACCACGTGGGTGCGCGATCTGCCCGAGCCGGTGCCGCCCTACCTCTTCGTCATGAACGTCGGCACCTTCACCGAGGCGGCGCTCGACGGCCCGGTGCCGGTCACCACCTGGGCGCCGCCCGCTCTGTCCTCCGCGGCTGCCGACAGCCTGGGCAACACCGGCGAGGTGCTGGCCTGGGCCATCGACCTCTTCGGCCCGTACCCGTGGACCCACTATGCCAACGTGGTGGTGCCCATGACGGGCGCGATGGAGCACACCACCGCCACCAGCTTCGCCGCCGATCTGGTGGTCGAGCCGTGGGCCGAGTGGGTCAACGTGCACGAGATCGCCCACCACTGGTGGGGCGACCACGTGACCTGCGCCGACTGGCGAGACATCTGGTTGAACGAGGGCTTCGCGTCGTATGGGGAGGTCTTGTGGGCCGAGGCGCTGGCGGGGCCGGAGGGCCGCGCCGACTACCTGCACGACCAGCGCGAGACCTACCTGTACTGGCAGGCCTTCGAGGGCGTCAGCCCGCTCTACGACCCCCCCTTCCTCTTCGGCGGAGCGGTCTACCAGAAGGGCTCGATCGTGCTCCACCAGCTGCGGCTGGTGCTGGGGGACGCGGTCTTCTTCGACGCGCTGCGCGACTGGGGCGTGGCCTATGGCGGCGACGTGGCGTCCTCAGCCGACCTCCAGGCCCACCTCGAGGCCGCCCACGGCGCTCCGCTCGACTGGTTCTTCGACGACTGGGTGTACGGCCGGGGCGAGCCGGTCTACGTCTACGGGGTGACGGTGACCGAGGGCGCCGAGGCGGTGCAGCTCGACTTGCACGTCGCCCAGCCGCTCGACCCCACCTACCGCATGGTGGTGCCGGTGGAGATCGAGCTCGGCGACGGCGACGTGACCGAGGAGCAGGCCTGGGCCGAGGGGCCCGCCGCCGTGACCTCGCTCTGCCTCTCGCAGGCGCCGCCTGCGGCCGTGACCTTCGATCCACTCGACGAGCTGTTGCACATCGGCGCCACCCGCGACGACGCCGCCTTCTCCCCTGCGCCCTGGGTGTGCCCCGGGGAGCCGTCGGCGACGGCGTCGGCGCCGTCGGGCTGCGGCTGCGCGGCGGGTCCCGCGCGCGCGCCGTGGGCCGCCGGGCTCGCGCTGGTGGCGCTGGTGGCGCGGCGGCGCCGGTCGGCCCTCAGGTCGGGCGGGGCAGCTGCTGGGTGATGCAGTGCACGCCGCCGCCGAGCGCGGCCAGCTCGGTGGCGACGATGGGCACGATCTCGCGGTCGGGCATGGCGGCCGCCAGCGCGGCGAGGGGCCGCTCGTCCTCCCAGTCCGACCCGGCCACGGGCACCAGGCAGGCGCCGTTCACCAGGGCGAAGTTCACGTGCGACACGGTGAAGGAGTCGAGCGGCACCGCGACCACCGTGATCCCTGCGGCCTCGAGGATCTCCACCGCCGCGGCGCAGATGGCCGTGTTGGGGTCGGAGGGGTCGTCGATGGTGTGACAGGCCACCACGCCGGGCGCGATGAACTGCGCGATGCCGTCGACGTGGCCGTCGGTGATGGGGTCGGGCACCAGGCCGTTGGGCAGCCAGATCACCTCGTCGATGGCCAGCGCGTCGGACAGCACGCGCTCGACCTGCGCCTTGGTGAGCCCGCCCCGGTCGGGGTGGAGCAGGCAGCGCTCGGTGGTCAGCGCCCGCCCCGCGCCGTCTTGGGAGATGGCGCCGCCCTCGAGCACCATGTCGAAGGTCCACCGGTCGAGGCCCAGGTGGTCGCAGAGCGCGGCCTTGAGGGCGGCGTCGTCGGCGTGGGGGAACTTCTCGCCCCAGCCGTTGAAGGCGAAGTTGGCGGCGGCCCGCTCGCCTGAGGTGTGGTGGACCAGCACCAGCGGCCCCGTGTCGCGCAGCCAGATGTCGTTGATGGGCTGGGCGACCACCTCGGTCCCGCTGGGCGCCGCGGCGCGGGCCGCGCTCGCCTCGTCGGGGTGCGCGACCACGATGAGCGGCTCGAAGGCGGCGGCGGCGGCGGCCACCTGCTGCCACTCGGCGCGGTAGCGGGCCAGCACCTCGGCGCGCAGCCCGGTGGCGGCCGTGGGGAAGGCGGTGATCAGCGCCTCGTGGGGCGACCACTCGGCGGGCAGCCGAAAGCCGGCGTCGCGGGGCGTGCCCGCACGGGCCGTGCCGGCGGTAGACCGGCACCCCACCAGCGGCAGCGCGGCCATCGACCCGAGCAGCGTGCGCCGGGTGAGGGCGCTCATCGGGCGGCGGGGGCGGCGTGCATGGCGGTCGCGGCCGCCGCCCGGGCCCGCAGGTCGCCCGCGCTGCCCGAGCTGCCGTGCGGCAGGATGCGGAGGATCTTGCGCCCCAACGACCGCACCCCGGCCGGATCTTGGAGGATGCGCGCCATGCTGCGCCAGCGGTACGGGTGCGTGTAGAAGGTGGCGTAGCCGACCCGCTGGATCAGGCGCAGCTCGCCCCGCCGCAGCTCGTGGGTGAAGGGCTGCTTGGCGTAGTAGTCGTAGTCGGTGTAGTCCTGCGACATCTGGTAGCCCTCGGCCACCATCTGGTCGTAGAGCGTGGTGCCGGGGATGGGCACGAACAGGCTGAAGCTGGCCTCGGTGGCCGGCAGGCGGCTGGCGTACCGGATGGTCTCGAGCATCTCGCGGCGGGTCTCGCCGGGGGCCCCGAGCATCAAGAACAGCAGCGTCTGCACGCCCTCGTCGCGGGCCCGGCGCACGGTCTCTTGCACCGCGTCGGCGGCGACGCCCTTCTGGTAGACCCCCTCGCGGATGCGCTCGGTGGCGCTCTCGAGCCCGATGCCGAGCTTTCGCAGCCCCACCTGGGCCATGCGGTGCAGCAGGTCGGGGGCGATGAGGTTGGCCCGCGTGGTGCAGCCCCACAGCAGGTCGAGCTGCTCGGCCTCAAGGGCGTCGCAGAAGGCCTCCACCCACTTCCGGCGGGTGGTGAACGTGTCGTCGGTGAACCAGAAGCCCTCGATGTCGTAGCGGGCCTTCAGGGTCTTGATCTCGGCGATGACGCTGCCCGGCGTGCGCTGCCGCAGCTTCTTGCCGAACATCTTGTCGAGCACCGGCTGGCAGAAGCTGCACGAGAAGGGGCAGCCCCGGGCCGCGTTCAGGTTGACCCCGCGCAGGCCGGGGCGCACCGAGTCGAGCTGCCCCCAGGCGCCGACGTAGGTGTCCATGTCGAGGAGGTCCCACGCCGGGAAGGGCAGGTCGTCGAGCACGGGAAACGGGCGGCGGTCGGGGCTCTTGGCCACCGTGCCGTCGGCGAGCTTGACCCACGCCCCGTCGACGGGGCGCCGCTCGCCCTGGTGGAGCATGCGGGCGAGGTCGAGCGTGGCGAGCTCGCCCTCGCCCAGCACCACGGCAGACACCGCCGCTTCGGCGATGATGCCGTCGGGGTCGGTGGTGGGGTGCGGGCCGCCGGTGAAGACCGGGATGCCGCGCTCGTGGGCCAGCCGACAGGCCGCGAGGCCCTCTCCCAGCATCAGCGTGGACATGCCCACGCCCACCACGTCGGGCCGCTCGCGGTCGAGGAACTCGGCGATGGCGTCGATGCGCGGGTCGAAGGTGGTGTCGCAGATGACCACGCGCCAGTCGGGCGCCTGCTCTCGAACGAAGGCCGCCAGCAACCCGATGCCAAGGGGGAAGTCCCCCGAGGGGTAGCGGAAGCGGGGGAAGACGAGGCCGAGGGTGGGCATGGCGTCAGGATAGCCGACCGTGGGGGGCCCTCGGAGCTTATCCCCGGGGAGGCCGCTGTCTCGCAGTGGGGGTCACACCGGGGCGCAGCACCAGCCGATCGCCCAACACGAGCGCCTCGAGGCCCGACCGGGCGAAGGTGCGCACCGCCTCCTCGGGCGTCTGAACGATCGGCTCTTCGTGCAGGTTGAAGCTTGTGTTCAGGACGGCAGGCTCGCCCGTGGAGCGGTGATGGGCGGTGAGGATCTGGTGGAGGAGGCCGCCGGTGTCGGCGTGTACGACCTGGGGCCGCAGCGATCCATCGCGGTGCACCACGGCGGGACAGGCCTCCACCAGCGCGGGGCGGGCCTGCACGCAGGCGGTCATGAAGCGCGCGCTGTGGCGGATGCGGTCGAGGCCCTCGACCGACGCGTCGGCTTGCTCGGCCAAGAGCGCCGGCGCGAAGGGCATGAAGTCGCTGCGGGAGAGCGCCCGGTTGAGTCGCTCCGACACGGCCGGGTCGCGGGCCGAGGCCAAGATGGACCGGTGGCCCAGCGCGCGGGGACCGAACTCGCTCTGCCCCGTCGCGACCGCCACGGCGTCTCCGCGGCCGAGGTGTCGGGCCACCGCCGCGGCGAGGTCGGGCGGGTCGTCCACCGGGAAGCCTTGGGCCGCGATGGCGCGGTCGACGGCGGCTGGATCGGTGCCGGGGCCCAGGTAGGCG
>JBDQIL010000254.1:0-6274 GCA_040264415.1 Myxococcota bacterium | reverse complement strand
GGTCTACTCGGTGCGCTTCGCCGGAAACTGAAGGGGGGTGGGGGGAGGGGCCGCCTCCACCAGCGGCGGCAGGCGCCGCTCGACCGCGACGAATTGGTCGCCCACCCGGCGGAGCTGGTGGGCGAGGTCGCCCAGCTCACCGCCCGTGCCGAGCCAGGCGCTGCCCCCCGCCCGCCCGATGGGCGGCTGCTGGCGGAGCGCGCGGTCGGTGGCCTGCATCAGGCCGTCGATGGCGCGGCGGGCGGCGTAGAAGGCCGCGACGAGCTCGTCTTCGCGTGAGAGTCCAGCTTGCACCTGTGCGTCGAGCAGGCGGGCCGCCGGGAGCGCCGCGTTGCACCGCGCGACCAGCCGGGACAGCCCGCGGACCACGGGCGCGCGGCGGTCGCGGGCGGCCCCCAGGCGCCGCGCCCACCAGGTCGCCGCGTGGATGCCCAGCACGGCCGCGATGCCGAAGCCGAAGAGGGACAGGCGCCCTCCCACCAGCCAGAAGGCCGCGGCGAACAGCCAGGTCGCCCCGCTGGCAGGCCCGACCGCGAGCAGCCGCAGCAGCTTGGGCGACGCGCGCTCGACCTGCGCGGCGAGGTGGCGTGGCAGCGTGAGCGCGAGGGGGGAGGGGTCTCTCGCCATCAGGTGAGGGTGTCGAGCGCCACCCGCGGCGCATGGAGCGGGAGGCGTGCCTGGAAGCGGGCGCCGCCCTGCGGGTGGCTGTCGGCCGACAGCGCGCCGCCGGCGTCCCCCACGATGCGGCGGGCGATGCTGAGGCCGAGCCCGAAGCCGCCCGTGTCACTGCTTCGGACGCCCCGTTCGAAGAGGCGGGGCAGCAGGTCGGCGGGCACGCCGGGGCCGTGGTCGCGCACCGTGAGGCGCGCCTCGCGGTCATCGACGTCCACCCGCACCTCGACCGTCGTGCCCTCGGGGGTGTGCTGCAGGGCGTTGGACAGCAAGTTGGTGATGGCGCGGTCGAGATCGTCGGGGGCGGCGTGGATGACGGCGCGGCCCCCTGCCTCGAAGGTGACGGTGCGACCCCGGTGTCGCGCGTCGCGGGCGGCGATGCTGGCCAAGCGCTCGGCCCGCTGGGCCAGGTCGAAGGTGCGGGGCTGGCTGGGGCGGTCTTCGAGGAATCGGTGGGCCATGTCCATCACCCGCCGCACCTGCGACTCCATCAGGCCGAGGGTCTCCAGCGTCCAGTCGGGGAGCTCGGTGAGGGTCTGCAGATGCTCGGCCGCCATGGCCACCGACGCGAGCGGGCTGCGGATGTCGTGGGCGATGTCGGCGGCTTGTTCTGCTCGCCGTGCGCTCTCTGCGAGCAGGCGGGCGTTGGTCACCGCCACCGCGGCGGGACCCGCGAGGGCCCGCAGCAGGCGGGTGGCCCGCGAGAGCTCGCCCTGGGTGACGATCTGGCTGTCGGCGTAGATGACGCCCAGGGTGCGGTCGCCTTCGATGAGCGGCAGGCACCACGCCGACCGCAGCCGCAGGTGGACGATGCTGTCCTGCGCGCGCAGATCTCCCCGCTCTTCGACGTTCGATACGATGACCTCTCGCCCGCGCGACAGGGCGGTCTGGACGACCGAGCTGGACGGGCGCCCCGGAGAGGCGCCGTCGCGGCTGTGCGCGGCGGCCACGCGGTGCCCCCCTCCGTCTTCGGCGAGCACCACGAAGGCGCGATCGGCCTCCACCAGGTGCATCGCGGCCCGCGCGATCTGGTCGAGGACCGCGGACAGGTCGCGCTCTCGGCCCAGAGCCACGCCCACCTCGAGCAGGCGCTCGAGGTCGGTCGTGCCGCCCTCGGGGGCGCCCTTGCGCTGTTGGGCTCGGGCGCGCGCCGTGAGGTCGTCGCCCCGATTGCGGAAGAGCTGGTGGCCGACCTCGTCGGCCCACACCACGGCGTGGGCGGCCTCCTCGATGGCTCGCTGGGGTTGACCGGCCTCGAGCTGGGCCTGCGCGGCCCAGAGGCGGACCTCGGCCAGGGTGCGGGTGGCGCCTTGGGTGATCAGGGGCTCCATGGCGCGCTTGAGCGTCGCGGTGAGCTGCTCGGTGCGGTCCTCCCGGGCGAGCAGCACCGCCTTCAAGGCGGTGACCCGCGCCGCGTCCCGGACCAGCTCAGAGCGCTGGACCGTTCGGAGCGCTTCGGTGACGGTGTCCATGGCGCGGGGGTCCTCACGCCGAACGGCGAGCTCGGCCCACCGCCGGGCCAGCCGGCCGCGGGCGCGCTGCAGGCGCTGGCGCTCGACCAGTCGGCCGGCCCGTCCCAGCCAGGCCGCGGCGTCGTCGGTGGCGCCGGTCACCATCCGCAGGTCGGCCATGGCGAGCGCGGCGTTGGTGGCGTGCTGGAAGGCCCCGCAGTTCAGTCCGCGGTCGTAGGCCCGCTGACCGTGCCGGGCGGACTCTTCGAAGCGGCAGGCTTCTCGAAGGACCGAGCAGAGGGTGGCCTCGATGCGGGTGCGCTCCGTGGGGGCGCCCGCGGCTCGCGCCAGCTGCAGGGCCCCCTCCCAGATCTCGGCGGCCGCCCCGCGGTCGCCGGCGTGGTACCGCGCGGTCGCTGCCCGGTCCATCCACCGCACCTGGTCGACGCCGGCGGTGTCGGGGTCGATGCGGGCGGCGGCGGCGAAGCTGCGCGCGGCGGAGTCGAACTGACCGGCCTTCCAGGCCAAGACGGCGGCTTCGACCGTGAGGCGCTCCCGCTCGGTGCGGGTGCAGTCTGGCGGGAGGTCACGGAGGCGGTCGAGGGCCGCGCCGATGCGATCTGAGGCCACCAGCGCCCGGGCCTCGATGGCCCGCAGGCCCAGCCACGCCCGTCGATCGGCCGAGTGGACTGGTGTGGCGTCGGACTGCCCGGCGCGTGCGGTGGAGAGGGCCTGCTCGGGGTTGCCCTGTCGCAGGTGGAGGGAGGCCTCGACCTCGAGCAGTGTCAGGGGGGGGGGCTGCCCCGCGAGGGCGCGGCGGGCTTCGCGCAGGGCGTCGCGGGCGGCCGTGGGATCTCGCAGGCGATCCGCGTGGAGCCGGGCCAGCTCTGCTCCCAGCCGCGCGCGGGCCACCGGGTCGGCGTCGGCTGGGAGGCTGCGAGACACGGCCTCGCCCAGCGCGACCGCGGCGGTGGCGCCGTCGCCCGCTCCGAGGGTGGGGACCGCGGCCGCGGCGAGGTCTGCGCCGCCCGCGAGCTCGATCATGCTGGGCGCGACCGCGGCGGCGCCGTCTGGGTCGCGCGCTGCGGTCGCGCGAAGGGCTCGCGGTCCGTATCGGCCAGTCAGGACGGCGTCTTCAGCGGCCACCACATGGTGGAGCAGCCAGGCGTCGGGGGCGAGTGCCTCGGCCAGCGCCAGGGCGAGGGTTCGGTGCAGGGCGCGGGCGCGGGCCGGCGCAGGGGTCAGCGCTGCGACGCTGGCGCGGTCGATGCATACGGCGCGGCCCTGCTCCACCCGAACGAGGCGCTCGCGGGCGAGGGTGGCCAGGATGGGCTGGACCGCCGCCTCGGGCACCCCGCTCAGCCGAGCGAGGCCGGCCGGGCTGGCGGGCTGACGGAGCAGCGCCAGCACCGCGCCGACGGTCGCGCTCGCGGTGTCGGCCGGCCGCTGCGGAGGCCGCGGCCGCAGCAGACTGGCGGTGCCTGGCCCCCCCCGAAGGAAGCCGGTGTCCGGGTCGAGCTGCCCCTCGAGCAGGGCGGCCTCGAGCAGCTTGATCAGCGGTCCCGGGCGATCTTTGGCGGCGTCGAGCAGCGACTCGGCCTGCAACGCGGGCACCCGGCGGTCGAGCAGCTGGCTGAGCACGGACACGGCGTCGGCGGACTGCCAGGCCGGCAGGCTGTGGACGGGGGCGGCCCAACGCGGGGCGGCGTCGCCCGCCGCGAGCACGTGCGCGTCATCTCGTCGCGCGAGGGCGGCCATCATCGCGGCCGTGCCCGCGTCGAGGTTGCCGTGGTCGTCTGCGATGACCCACAGGCCCGCGGGGGCTCGCCGGGCGAGGAGGGCGGCTGCGGCCTGCGCGCGTCGGGCGTCATCGTCGTGGTCGGGGAGCGACGCGGGGCGACCCGGGAGCGCGGGGTCGCGCAGGGCAACCTCGGCGGCGAACCAGAGATCGCTCGACAGGGCGTGCAGCCGCACCCACGCCTGCCCGCGCCGGCTGAGCGCGCGGCCGACGTGTTCGAGCAGGTGGCTGCGCCCGCTGCCGGCCGGCCCGGTCAACGCGATCCGCCCACCCCGCTCCACCCATGCGTCGAAGGCGTGCACCAGTCGGGCGGGCAGATGAACTGTCTCCGCCCGACGCGCGCGGACCGCGTCGAGGAGTCTGGGGGAGGGTTCGAAGGGCACCGTGGGCTCCTCGGAGACGGCGTGCGAGCGCCCAGCAGCCTACCGCGCGGCGGAGCCCTCCCACGGGCTGTCGATCCAGTCGGTCATGCTGCTGAAGTCGATGCAGGCCTCACCGATGGCGACGCCCTTGTGCCACGCCGTGCCGCAGCCGTCGCACCGGCTGGCGTCGACGTCCTCCCCCGATTCGAGCTGGGGGCCGTGAAAGGTGAGGTCGTACCAGCCGTCGACGCCCAGCACCGAGAGGCCGCCCGAGGGCTCTTGGGGGCAGGCGCCGCCCAGGGCCGCGTCGATGAGCAGCAGCTCTTCGAAGACCACCGCCCGCACGGGTCCGTCGGGTACCTCGACCCGCCCGGTGAGGTAGAGGGCGCGGCCACCGGTGGTGTCGTCGAGGAGCGCGTAGGTGACGAGCTCTGGGCTGAGGCCGTCGGCCAGCCAGGTGCCGGTCGAGGCCGGGCCGTCGTAGGCGAAGCCCGCGTTCAGCGCAGAGTAGAAGACGAGCGCGCCGTCGGACTGGACGCCCGCGAGGCGCTGCGCGAGGCCGCCTGCGATGAAGGTGTGACCCGCCGCGGTCTCGATGGCGCCCACCCCGTTGACGGCCTCTCCGTCCCACACGACGTCGCCATCGGCGAAGCCCTCGTAGACGAGCCGGGTCCCGTACCCGTCGAAGGTGGCGCCATCGGCGGTGCTGCAGCCCCCCACCCAGTACGGCGTGGTGCCGTCGCTGGTCCACAGGGGGCAGTCGTCACCTACGCTGGCGATCGCCTCGTTGTAGGCGGCGATCACGGGGCCGGCGTGGACCGCGCGGGCCCCCACGAGGGCCTGCTCGACGACCACGACGACCTCGGCTGCGTCGAAGGCGGCCGGGTCGGGGTCAGGGGCCGCGTCGATGTAGGGGTCGTCGCGCGCTGGCTCGGTCCAGGCGTCGCCGGAGTCGGTGGCCGCGCCAGCCGGCCCCGCCGCGTCGTCCGGGTCGCCGCCGCACGCCCCCACCGCGGCCAGGGCGAGCGTCGGCAGGACGGTCGAACGGGCGCTCATCGGGCCTCCCAGCAGGTCAACCAGATGGAGAGCTTCTCGCGCTCGGCGGGGTCGACGCCCCCCTGGGGCGGCATGGTGGGGGCGTCGCCGGCGCTGCGCGCGAGGACGCGATCGCGGTGGGCCATGGTGTCCTCGTAGGTGTCGAAGGTCACGGTGGGCGGCGCCCCGCGGCGGTCCGGCGTGGTGCTCGCGTGGCACGACTGGCAGTTCTCCGTGACGAAGCCGTCGCCGAAGTTGGCCCAGGTGAGCACCGGCGCCGAGGCGCACGCGCCCGTGTCGAGGTCGGCGGCGGCCGCCGCAGAGTCGCCCCCGCGGTCGCCGCAGGCCACGAGGGCCCCCGCCACGGTCACCACCCAGGCCGACCATCGGGCGGGCCTCATGCCAGCATCCCGGACAGCGGGTCGGCGCCGGTCACCCAGGCGGCCGGGTCGAGATCGGCGAGCTGCAGCAGCGCCGCGCCCACCGCCTCGACGCTGAGGATGCGCCCGCCCGCCTGGGGCTCGGCCAACCCGAGGTCCATCTCGAGGCCGTAGTATTGGTCGTCGAGCCCGCCGATGACCCGGTCGGTGGTGAGGCCGGGGCCCATCATCATGACCGAGGTGTAGGGCCAGTGGTCCTTTCCCAGGGTCGGGTTGAGCTGCGGGGTGCGGCCCATCTCGGAGAGCACCACCAGCACGGTCTCGTCGGCCAGGGTGGGCTCGACCTCGCCCGGCGTGGTCTGCAGCAGGGCGACCAGCTGCGTGAGGCCGGCGAAGAGGGCTTCGAACAGGGCGCTCTGGTCGTCGTCGTTGTTGGCGTGGGTGTCCCAGCCGAGCCCCGCGCCGGGCCCGGGGAAGCCCAGGCTGACGCAGCGAGACAGGCCGTAGGCCAGGGCGTCCACGGCCACCCCGGCCTGGCTGCCCAGCCCCTGCCCGCCGGTGAAGTCCATGATGTAG
>JBDQIL010000253.1:0-6274 GCA_040264415.1 Myxococcota bacterium | reverse complement strand
GGCCATGGGTGGGGGCCGCCGGGACACCTGTGCCCGCAGGGCCGCCGGCCGCGATACCGGGTTGACATTGGCTGGGCCAAGGCGCTGTCGGTACGGTCTCTCACCACAGAGAGTCCCCATGCCGTCTCTTCGCCGCCGCTCCTCCGCCCAGTCCACGCCCGCTGAGGCGCCGTCGGCCGAGCGCCGCCCGCGCCGCGCCGGTCGGGGCCGGGGTCGAGACCGCACGCCGCGCGCCGCCCTCGACTGGGGCGCCGCCCTCGACGACGACGCGCAGAGCTGGGCCGAAGACGACGGCGGAGCGGTCAGCTTGGCCGAGGTCTCGGCCGGGCGGGTGCTCTCGCTCGACGACGCGGGGCCGGCGGTGTCCTGGGTGCAGGGCGCGCTCACCCGACTGGGCCTCCCCGTCGCCCAGACCGGCACCCTGGGCGAGATGACCATGGGCCTGGTGGAGCAATTCCAGCGGCTCAACGGCGTTCAGGTCAACGGGATGGTGGGGCCCACCACCCTCGCCGCGCTCGAGCGGGCGGTGCAAGCCAGCATCTCCCTCGACGAGTTCAAGCAGCTGGCACCTGGTGTGGCCGAGGGCACCCTGCGGGCGTACCTGCCGCACCTCAACGCGAGCATGCTGCGCGCCGGCATCGACACCGACGCGCGCAAGGCCGCCTACATCGCCCAGCTCGGCCACGAGTCCGACGGCTTCCACACCCTCGAGGAGTACGCCAGCGGCGCCGACTACGAGGGTCGAGACGACCTGGGCAACGTCTTCGCCGGCGACGGCCGTCGCTTCAAGGGGCGCGGCCCCATCCAGATCACGGGCCGCTACAACTACACCCGGTACAGCGAGAAGGTGGGCGAAGACCTGGTGGCCAACCCCGAGCGGGCGGCCACCCCCGAGGTGGGCTTCAAGATCGCGGCCGAGTACTGGAAGGAGAACGACCTGAACCGCCTGGCGGACGAGGGCCGCTTCGGCGACATCACCCGCCGCATCAACGGGGGCACCAACGGCTGGGACGACCGCAACCGCCGCCACAGCCGGGCCCGCGATCTGCTGGCCCGCACCGCTGACCAGCCCAAGGTCACGGTGGACGCGGCGGCGACCCCGACCCTCGGCGGCTCGCTCGGCGCCGAAGAGGCGATGGCCGCGGTGCAGGGTCCGCTGGCCGAAGCCCAGGCGGCGCTCGCCGCGGGCGATCTCGCCACCGCCAAAGACCGCGCCCACGCCGCCGCCCAGGCCGCGCGGCGCGCCCGCGCCGACGGGTCGCTGGCCGACGCCCAGGCCGAGCCCCTCATCCGGAGCGCCGGCACCCTCTGGACCCGCGCCCACCAGCAGGAGCGGGGCGGGATCTCGGGTCCGGCCGCCGGCGACCTCTCCGCGTCTGCGGCCTCGCTCGACGCCGCCGAGCTTGCGCTGCAGAGCGGTGACTTCGAGCGCGCGAAGGCCCAGGCCCACGGGGCCGCCGAGCAGATCCGCGAGCGGGTGGGCGCTGGCCGGATGCCAGTCGATCGGGCCGAGCCGCTGCTCCGGCTCGCGGGCGACCTCTGGAACCGCGCCGACCGCATGTCCAAGGGCTTCGGCCAGCCCGGCACGGTCGCGGCGTCGGCGGCCACCGTGGTGGCCAGCGTGCAGTCGGGCCTCGACCGCGCGTGGGCCGCCCTGCAGGAGCACGACCCCGGGCGCGCCCAAGAGCTGGCCCACGCGGCCGCGCAGACCGCCCGCGAGGGCCGAGACAGCGGCCGGGCGCAGGCCGAGCAGGTGGAGCCCCTCATCGCGGTCGCGGGCCGGATCTGGTCGGCGGCACAGGACGAGCAGCGGGCCTTGTCCACGGCGGACGGCAGCCGCGACGAGGCCTACGCCGTCTGGACCACGGGCCGGCCGGGCGGCGGCGGCGGCGTGACCAGCCGGCAGCTCGCCGCCGGCGGCGAGTGGGACCGCAGCGGCTTCCTCGACCACCACTCCGACCGGTCGGGCTCGTGGGCCGCCAACAACATCCGGAACGCGCGAAACCGCGACCTGCAGGCCTACGACTTCACCTTCGAGCGGGTCAACGGCAGCGGACAGGCGCTCGCCGGCACCGCGCAGGGGCTCCCCCTCATCACCCCCTGGGACGCCCGGGTGCACGACATCCAGAAGACCTACAGCGGGTCGGGCGGCTACGGGCGCTTCATCGCGCTCGAAGACCTCGAGACCGGCCTGCGGTTCAGCGTGCACCACCTCGACACGGTGGGCGACTTCTCCAAGGGTCAGACGCTGACGGGCGGCACGGTGCTCGGCACGCAGGGCGGCTCGGGAGCGCAGCAGCACAGCTACGCAACGCACGTCGACATCATCGGCACCCCCGAGGCCGTCGAGCAGTTCGTGCGCGCCAACCAGACCGGGCGCTTCCGGTCCACCCGTCGTGAGCGGGGCGACGTCTCGTAGCGGGGCTGGCCGGGCCCCCAGCCGGCGCCGCGCCGGACCCCCGAAGCGGCGGGTTCCTCTTGTCGCGCGGGCACTTCTGGCGAGCCCGAAGATCGGGTCGTGCGCCTGGGGCGCTATTGCCGAGCCACCAGCTGCCTCTTAGCGAGCCCGCCCATAGGAGCTCCCAGGCCCAAGCTCATCCTCCCCGGCGGCCTCGCCGACCACAAGACCTACGTCACCGAGACCCTGCCCGTGCGGGTCTACGAGACCTTCATGGACTCGCAGATCGGCGGCAAGCTCATCCGCACCAAGATGGGCGGCGACCCCATGAAGAACGTCAAGATGCTGACCGACGAAGACGGCAGCGTCGAGTCGTCGGTGTTCTTGGGTGGCCCCAGCAACGACTTCAAGGTCGGCATGCGGCGCGTCAGCGTCAAGGCCACGAGCGAGGGCGGCGACACCGTGCTCGAGCTCGAGGAGACCAAGAAGGGCGGCCTGGTCATCGCCGTGATCCTGGTCGGCCTGTCCTTCTGTCTGGTCCCCGGCCTCTTCTTCATGATGAAGAACATGATGGCCACCAAGAAGCACAAGGGCCTGCTCGAAGAGCTGAAGAACGAGGTGCTGTCGAACGTCGAGGGTGCCCGCGCGGTCGACGCCGAGTAGGTCCCCTCCCGGCCAGCGCCCTGAGCCCGGGGCGCTGGCCCGGTCGGCGGTCGAGACGATGGAGCCGGCGATGGACCCGACGACCGGGCCACCGCGCCGTCTCCGCGTGCTCCGTCGCGCGATACGCTGCCGGCATGAAGCCGCTGCCCATCTGGTGTGCGCTGCTCGCGCTCAGCTTCGGCTGCGCGGGCCAGCCGGAGCCCCGCAGCGCGACGCGGCCTCCCCCAGCCGACGCTGCGCCCGCCGACGCTGCGCCCACCGACGCTGCGCCCGCCGACGCGGCCCCGGCGGCCACCCCTACGCCGAAGCCCTCGGCCCAGGACTGGCCCGAGGGGTGCCCTCTGCCAGATCCCGCTCGGGTTCGCTACCACCATGAGACCTGGGCCGACCGGGAGGTGTGTCGGCGCGTCCGGTTTCATTGCCCTGACCCCGGCTGGGAGCCCTTCTCCGACCGCTGCGGGTGCGGGTGCCGACTCGAGGCGCCGGGCTGAGGCCATCGGTCGCCGGCCCCGCGCGTGGCGAACGCCGCGGACGGTCTGCTGCGCCAGGTCAGGCCGCTGCAAGCCCCCGCATCGCGATACTGGTGTACCGTTCAGACCCTCGGAGGAACCTTGATCTTGCGACTCACCGTCCCCCTGCTCGCGCTCAGCTTGGCCTGCTCCGACAAGGGGGGAGACGACTCGGGCCTGGACGGCTCCGACGGAGGCGCCGACGGCTCGGACGGCTCCGATGGAGCCTCGGACGGCTCGGACGGCACCCTGGACAGCTGCGCCGAGGACGTCTCCTCGGCTGCGCCGCAGTTCTACCAGGACTTCTACGCCTGCGTGGACGTGTCGATGGACGGCGACGACGTGGCCATCTGGACCGACGGTCAGCCGCCCCTCGAGAGCGCCTACTATCCCGAGGGCCACGCGCTCCACGTGGACTTCGACGACCGCGGGGGCACCCACAACCAGAACCCCAACGAGATCGGCGCGCAGGATCTCACCATCGTCATCCCCTCCAACCCGGTGGCCAAGGGCATCACCATCGACGCCTCCATCGTGGACAACACCATGATGACCAGCGACGAGGAGTATGGCGGCGGGCCGCAGGGGGTCGCGCTCAACGGCGTGGCGGCCTTCGCGGCCATGGCCGCTCCAGGCGACGACCTGTCCGACGAGCAGTACACCTTCGACCTGTACGAGGGCCACCCGGCCGGCACGACCTACCACTACCACTTCAACACGCCGGGTCCGCTCGAGGTGCTGCGAGACCGCGGCTACGCCACCACCAGCACCCCGGGGGCGGCCGAGGTGGAGATCTACGCGCTGATGTGCGATGGCACCGTGGTGCTGGGCTGCACCGAGGTCGACGGCTCGGCGCCGTCGTCTGGCGACTTCGACGCCCAGAACGGCCACGTGCACGACCTCGCGTCTGGCGGCACCACCTACTTCGCCGACCGCTACCACACCCACGTGTGCCCCAGCCTGTACGCCGACTACCCGTACTTCCCCGAGATCGCCTACTACGAGCAGGATCTCTGCCCTGTCGGCGGGCCATGAACGGGGCGCTTGTGGTGGCAGCCCTCGGCCTGGCCACCGCGCGCGCCCACACCGGCGAGCCCGCCACCGACGCCCTGCTGTGGGACGCCCAGGGCCGGCGCGTGGCGGTCACCACCCACGGGCTGCTGTTCGAGGAGGACGCCCCGGCTGACGGCTGGACCTGGGTGTGCGAGGAGGTGCTGGGCGACCGGCTCGCGACCGGCGTGGCCCACACCGGGGCGGCGCTGTGGGTGGCCACGTCTGGCGGCCTGACGTCCACCACCGACGGCTGTGACTGGGCTTGGAGCCCCGACCTCGACGGCGCGCTGGTGGTCTCGGTGTGGGCCGACCCCGACGGCTCGGGCCGGGCCTGGGCGGCCACCGACGCGGGGCTGTGGCGGTCCGACGACGGCGGCCTTCGCTTCGTCCTCGACACGCCCGCCCCCGACGGCGCCTCGCTGCGCTCCGCGGCCATGGGCGACAGCGGGATCCGCTGGGCGCTGGGCTTCTCGGGCGGCCTGGGGCGCGCCTGGTGGTGGGATGGCGACGCCTGGGTGGTGGCCGCCGACCTGGATCCCCCCAACGGCCGGCTCGAGGCCCTGGGGGTGGACGCCGCCGACCGCCTGCTGCTCCGGCTGCCCCAGGCCGACGGCGAAGACACCTTGGCGCGGGTCGCCCCCGACGGGGCGGTCGAGGCGCTGCTCGAGACCCGCCTGGGCATCACCGCCGCCCGCGCCGCGGGCGACACCCTGCACGTCGCGGTCCGGGGCCTGGGGATCGCCGCGTCGACCGACGACGGCCAGACCTGGACCGCGCCGCGGCTGCCGGCCGTGGGCTGCCTCGAGGCGCGCGGCGACCTGCTCTTCGGGTGTCTGGCCGACGGCTCTGGCGAGGCCTGGGCGGCCACCCGCGCCCGCAGCCCGCTGCCTGAAGACTGGAGCTGGGAGGCGGGCCTCTCCTTCGCCGAGGTCGCCGGTCCCCGCTGCGCCACGGGGGCGCTGCCCACCTGCGACGCGCTGTGGCCCACGGTGGCCGACCAGCTCGGCGTGGATCTCACCGAGCCAGCCGCTGCTGCTGCTGTCGAGGCCACCGACGCTGGCGGCTGTGGCGGCGCGGCCGGCGCGCTGATCCTGCTCGGTGTGTGGGGGCCATGGGTGCAGCAACGGCGACGGCGGACCGAGGAGACCTCGACCCGCCGCGCTTGAGCCTGGGCACCTCTGGCTGCGACTCAGTTGCAGCGCGCGTTCGTCTCGGCGTAGTCGAAGTCGCGGTAGGCGACGCCCATGTCGTCGGCGAACTCGACGAAGAGCGCGCGGCAGTCCTCCATGTCGAAGGTGTCTCGGTCCACCGGCGTCTCGCTGTACCCGCTCGTATAGTCGTCGCCGTCGTAGGCCATCCAGTCGTCGTAGATGTAGGTCTTGTCGAACTGATGGTGGGACGTGTACCCGCTGTACGCAGACGTGTAGTCGTAGTCGTAGTCGAAATCGTACAGGCCCAACGCGCTGGAACCATAGGCACGGTCGCCGCTCCAAGCGCCGTCCCACTGGGCCAGGGCAATCGCATCTAATCGGAGGCGAGCGGGAGGCGATGAGAACCGAGTTCACGTCGGAACTTCCGCGCAGTCGTTTGCGGGGCGAACGACTCCGCGGCCCCTCCAGCGCGCCGCAGACTGCGCTTCGACCGGCGCTGG
>JBDQIL010000252.1:0-6281 GCA_040264415.1 Myxococcota bacterium | reverse complement strand
TGCGGGTGGACGGCTACGTGGGCATGGCCACGCAATTCACCGCGGTGGCCGCCTATGGCGCCCCCGCGCCGGGCGACTGCAGCCTGGCCCACCTCGTGCGGGCGGGCCGGGGCCCGTCCGCTGCAGGCTACCGCACCAGACCCGCCACGGAAGCGCCGAGCGTGAGGCTGTCGATCCAACCCGAACATTTTTCGGATCCACGACCCGCTCAGAAGTAGGCCATCCACTCGACGAAGGCGGTGGCCGGCACCAGCCCGAACTCGCTGTTCACCGGGATGGCGGCGAGGAAGTCGGCCTCGGTGGAGGACGGGCCCAGGCCCGCCGAGAGCAGGGTCTGCAGGGTGACGTCGCCCGGCCGCTCCCCCAAGCCCACGTAGGCACCGCCCACCACCGAGCTGTTCTCTCCGACCGACCAGGCCAGCCCCGGCCCCACCAGCGCGCTCGGATCGGCGAGGTTGGCGATGACCGCAAGGCTCCCGGTCAGGCGCGGGAAGGCCTGCCAGCCCACGGACAGCCCGGAGTACCAGCGGCCGAGCGCCCACAGCTCGCCGCGGGCGTACCGGTCGCCGGTGGCCTGCACGAGGTAGCCGTCGGGCGAGGCCGCGCCGACGCCCTGGTAGTAGACCTCCCCCGACAGCGAGACGTCGCCGAAGAAGTAGTCGGCTCCGACAATCCCGCGAAGGTACGGGTCGTCGCCGGAGGCCTCGGACGGCAGCGTGACGGCGCCCTCGGTGCGCAGGCCCACCGAGCCGGCCGACCCCGCGACGCTCAGGCCGAAGACCCCGTCGCGGTGCACGCTGCCCGCGAAGAGCCCCAGGTCGAAGGCGCCCACCGTGGTCTGGCCCATGCCCGCCAGCACGAGGTGGTCCAGGCTCCAGTCGCCCGGCGCGGGGGCGCCATAGGCGGCCACCGCGGTGAATTGCGTGGCCATGCCCACGTAGCCGTCCACCCGCAGGGCATCGACCCCCGGCTTGTACTCCTGGTCGACCACCGTGGGCGAGAAGGGGCCCACCAGATCGAGCGGCGTGAAGAAGAGCGCGCGGCCCAGGGTGACCGGCTGGCGGCCCAGGGTGAGGTCGAGGTGGGGGACGGAGAGGCGCAGGGCGGCGCGGTCGATGCGGGTCCAGGCGTCCATGCCGCCGCCCGTGACCAGCTCGCCCTTGAGATCGACCGCCTGCGGGGTGCCCTGGCCGGTCTGCACGAAGCCGGTGCCCGTCGAGGTGAAGGTGCCCGGCGCCGACGCGGTGACCGTGCCGTGGAGCTCGAGGCCCAGCAGGCCGTCCCAGCCGTCCACCTCGAGCTTGAGGCGGCCATCGACCAGGGCCTGCCCCGACGGGTCGGCCTGGGGGTCGTCGAGGGCCGACAGGTCGGTGGGGTCGGCGACGAAGAGCAGGTGGTCATAGGGGAAGCTGGCGAAAAAGAAGCTCTTGGCGTCTCCGTGCACCGACGCGTCGACCGCTCGCTCGGGGTCGGCGAGGGCGGGCGACGCGGCGCCCAGCGCGAGGCCCAGCAGCGCGGGGGTCATCCCTTGCGCTCGTCTTCCACGATCCGGCCGTCCACCAGCCGCACGATCCGCCGGGCGCCGCGCATGACCTTGGGGTCGTGGGTCGCGAACACGAAGGTCACCCCGCGCTCCTCGTTGAGCTGACGCATGAGGTCCACCAGCTCGTCGCCGGTCTTCGAGTCGAGGTTGGCGGTGGGCTCGTCGGCCAGCACCAGCGCCGGCTGACCGGCGATGGCGCGGGCCACGGCCACCCGCTGCTGCTGGCCACCGGAGAGCTCGCTGGGGCGGCGGTGCTCCATGCCATCGAGCCCCACCGCGTGCAGGGTGGCCATGACGCGCTCGCGCCGCTCGGCCGGCGCCACGCCCTGCATCATCAGCACGAACTCGGCGTTCTCGTAGGCGCTGAGCACCGGGATGAGGTTGTAGGCCTGAAACACGAAGCCGATGCGGTGCAGCCGGGTCTGGCTGACCTCGGCCTGGCTCATGGCGGACAGATCGTTGCCGTCGACCACCACCTCCCCCGACGTGGGCTTGTCGAGGCCGCCGATGAGGTTGAGCAGCGTGGTCTTGCCCGACCCGGACGGGCCCATGAGCGCGGTGAACTCGCCGGTGGCGATGTCGAGGTCGACGCCGCGCAGGGCCTGCACGGTGATGGCGCCCTGGGCGTAGTCGCGGGTGAGCCCGCGCACGGTGACGATGGGGGAGTCTGCGGTCATCGGATCCTCGAGGGAGGGGCGGAGCGCGGCGGGGTCAGATGTGGCGCATGGCGTCGACCGGCTGCAAGCGGGCCGCGTGCACCGCGGGCCAGAGCGACGACAGGACGGTGAAGACCCATGCGATGACGCAGAAGGTGATGAGCGCCGGCCAGTTCGGCGTCGGGTAGATGACGCTGCTGATGGCGACGCCTTCTACCTCCATGATCTCGGAGCCCATCATCGCGCCGAAGTCCAGGCCGGACCTGGAGGTGGGGAGGATGACGGCCAGCCCCAGGGCGGCGCCGACGACGGCCGACAGGAAGCCCAGCACGACGCCTTCGAGGACCACAAGGCTGGCCACGTTGCGGGGCGAGACGCCCAGCGCCAGCATGACCCCCAGCTCGCGGATGCGCTCCATGACGCTCATCAGCACGGTGTTGAGCACGCCCATCGCGACGATGAGTCCGATGACGAGCAGGCCGACCCGGCCGGACTGCTGGTCCATGCGGATGAAGGCGACCACGTCGGGCAGGGCCTCCTGCCACGACAGGATCTCCAGGCCGTCGGTCGAGGACAGCGCGCGACGAGCTTGGGCGGTGGCGGCGTCGGACCGGGACGGGTCAGAGAGGTGGACCGACACCTGATGCGCCGACCCCGGGGCCTCCATGAGCTCGGTCAGCGCGTCGATGTGGGCGATGGCGAAGGCGCCGTCGGCCTCGGTCGCCCCGGTGCGCATCAGCCCCTTGACCCGGAACAGCCGGCTGGTGACCTCGTCGGGGCCCTGGGCCATGAGGACGACCTTGTCGCCCGGCTCCACCTCCAGGGTCTCCGCCAGCGCGGTGCCCAGGATGATGTCACGCGGGTTGTCGCTCAACCACTCGCCCTCGACCAGCTTCTCGTGCCAGTCGCTGACCTCGCGCTCCTCGGACGGCTCGATGCCCGACACGCCCACGCCAGCGGCGTTCCGGGGGCTCTGCAGCAGACCCGCCACCATGGCCCGCTGGACCACTCGGGCGTCTGGGAACTCGCGCTCCAGGGTGCTCTCGATGGCGTCGGCGTCGGCGAGGCGGTTCTCCATCTCCGGGTCGTCGAGGTAGCCCTCGGCCTGGACCACGACGTGGCCGGCCATGGTGCTCACGCCCACCCGGATGAACTCCTGGTACGAGCCATTCCCCATGGCGTCCTGGAACAGCATCAGCGCCAGACCGCCCGAGATGGCGGCCATGGTGATCAGCGTTCGGCGCAGGTTTCGGCGCAAGTTCCGAAACGCCATCTTCAGCAGCATCCACATGGCGGCGGGTCCCTGTGTTCTCAGACGTGGCGCATGGCATCGACCGGCTGCAGCCGTGCGGCGCGGATGGCGGGCCAGATGGCCGCCGCGACGCTGATGCCGAACATGATCACCAGGGTGAGGACGACGCCGGTAGCGTCAAACTCGCCGCGGATGATGGGATCGAGGGTGATGCCCTGGTAGGTGAGGCCCTTGCCGTCTGGGCCGGCGAAGTTGATGCCTTCGGTGATGACCCACCAGTCGAGCAGCGCGCCCATGACCAGACCGAGGGCGGCCGACACGGTCGTCAGCAGCACGGCCTCGACCAGCACCAGCCGCAGCAGCTGGCTGGGGGTCAGGCCGAGGGCGCGCATGACACCCAGCTCGCGGGTGCGCTCGAAGACCGCCATCAGCATGGTGTTCAGCACGCCCAGGGCGGCCACGCTGAACACGATGCCCAGCATGATGACCTTGCTGGCGTCCTGCATGCCCAGCATCTGGGCGGCCTGCGGGTCGGCCTCGGTCCAGGTGCGCACCAGCGGCGGGTCGTCGGCGTCGGTCACCCCCAGGATGCTGTCGGCCAGGGCGGGCGCCAGCTCCGCGTCTTCCCCGACCACCACGACCTCGTGCACCTGGTCGGGCAGGTCCAGGAAGCCCTGCAGATCGGCCTGGTGCAGGTAGACTGCGCCCCGGTCGATAGCGGTCGAGCCCGTGTGGACCGTGCCCACGATGGTGTACAGGTCGCTGGCCATGGCCCCCATCGAGCTCTGGCCGATGACCACGATCTGCTTGCCCAGGTCGAGCTTGAGCTCGTCCATGAGCTCGTCGCCGAGGACTGCTTCCTGCGCGACCTCATCGGCCAGGAACCGCCCACCGACGACCCGCTTCGAGGCGTGGGTCACGCCCTCCTCGCGGGCGGGCTGGACCCCGATGAGCCGCACGCCGGAGCTCTTCTCGTCGCCGCCAGCCAGCGCGAAACCGAACAGCCGCGTGGTCACGCCGGTGACCTGGGGCAGCTGGTCGAGCCGCTCGACCAGCGCAGACGCGCCCGGCACGGTGTCGTGCAGCCCCTTCTTGGCCGGGTAGTCTGGGTGGTGGACCTGTGCGTGCCCCAGGGTCTGGGTGACCATCACGTCGAACATCTGGGCGTACATGCCATCGGTCAGGGCGATGGTGAACATGCACAGGGCCATGCCCAGCCCCATGGCCGCCGCCGTGATGAGGCTGCGGCGGCCATGACGCCAGAGGTTTCGCCACGCGACGGTGAGGAGGAACACGCCGGCCCTACTTGCGGAGGGACTGAAGGGTGAACCGGCTGTCGTCTACGGCGACCCCGAAGTCGAGCTCCAGGTAGGTGATCTGCGTGTATTCGCCGGGCTTGTCGGCGGGCTCGACGCGCATGGTGGTGGGCAGGGTCTGCCCGTCGAACTCCTTGACGTCGGCGAACAGCATGGTGCGCACCAGCTCGCCGTCTTCGTCGAAATAGCGGACCGCGCGCGGCTGTCGGTCAGCGCCCACCTCGGCCTCGACCTTGCCCCAGACCACCGGCGCGGCGGGCTTCGGGATGGCCTCGACCACCCACGCGCCCTGGTCGCCGTCCGGGCGGCCCGTGATGGCGTAGGTGAACTCGTCGGCCAGCCGGTTCTCCTTCACCAGGTCGTCGTTCGAGATGTGGCTGCCCATCCACGAGCCCGACATCATGCCGCTCGGCACCTTGATGGTGCGGTCGACCTTCGGCATGTAGTTCCAGATGTTGTCGTCCACCTTGAGGGTGGAGACGCCCGCCTCTTTGGCCGGCGCGGTGATGCGGATGAGCGACTTCTCGGTGCCCTTGCTCCACGCCTCCATCTCCATCGAGCGCTCGTAGCGGCTGGTCTTCACGGTCATGCGCATCTTGGCGAAGCTGGACTCGCCGCGAGCGAAGTCATCGACCCGGTTGAGCAGCTCTTCGGCGGTGGGGTCGGCGGCGGGATCGGCGGCGTAGGCGACGCTGACGGGCCCGAGACCGAGGGCAGCCGCGAGGGCGATGGGCAAGAGTCGGGGGGTCACTTGGAGCTCCTCTGGGTGGCCCGATGGGCCGCCCGCTCAGCGTGAAACTGGTCGATGAGGCGGGGAAATTCCCGCTCGAAGAACGCGTGCAGGTCGTGCATCTCTTCGAGGCGTGCGCGGCGCCCCCGGGGCGCCTTCGATAGCAGCTCGAGGCCCCGCTCGGACAGCTCGCGCATCAGCGTGAACGACATGGTCTTGCTCTGGAGGGAGCGGGTCCACGCCCCCTCGGAGATCTGGTACCAGGCGCGCCGGTCTCCGCGGACCGCCACCTTCTCGATGAGGTTGCCTTGGATGAGCTGACGGGTGGTGGTGGAGATGGAGCCGGCGCTGGCGTGCAGCGCCTGAGCGAGATCGGCCGCGGTCTGGCGCGGTGGGTCGCAGATCAGCAGCCAACCCACGACGCGCCCCATCATGCGTGAGCCGCCCGACTGCTCGAACAGCAGGCCCAGCTCTTCGGCGAAGTGGTGTTCGCGCGCGGATTGCTCGTCGGTCTCCACCGGGGGGCCTCCGTTCTGCAGAGCTGATGTAGTTGGTTCAGAACTTTCAGTCAATGCTGAAACTTCAGAACTCACAGCTATCCAGGGAGGAGAATGAACGGAATCTGCCTCGCAGGGGTCAAGGGACGACACGCTCCATCCGATCCCAGGGGCACCCGACGCCACCCGGGCGGCGGCGCGGAGTGTGGGCGACGCCCCCGCGCCAAGATGGGATCCGATCGGATACGAACCCATCCGATCGGCTCAATTTGTATACGGCGGCGACC
>JBDQIL010000251.1:0-6286 GCA_040264415.1 Myxococcota bacterium | reverse complement strand
CTGGCCCTGTGGGGGATGCTGCACCCCGAGGGGCTGGCGAAGCCTGAGCGCCTGCCCGCCGACCTGTCGATCTGGCTCACCCGCGACCTGCCGCTGGCCTTCCGCCTGGCGTTGGTGGAGCAGGGTCGCTGGGTGCTGCTGCTGGGCGCGCCGCTGGCGCTCTGGGGCAAAGACCGCAGCCTGCCGCACCAGCTCCTCGCGGTCTTCGCCCTGACCTGGGTGGTGTTCTTCAGCGTGGTCGGCTTCTCCACGGGCCGCAGCCCCGACTTCGTGCTCACCCACGTGCGCTACTTCGTGCCTGGCATCGCCGTGATGGTGCTGCTGGTGGGCAGCCGGTGGCCCTGGCTCGCGCTGCCGGGCTTGCTGTGGATGCACGACCGGTCCCCCTATGGCCCCGAGGGCTCGCTGTGGGGGATCGACGTGGGGCGCGCCGAGGTGGCCGCGGCGCCGTGGATCGAGGACGCCGCCCGGCGAGGCGTGGTGTGGGTGGGCAGCTACCAGGCGGCGGGGCTGACGCAGCCGTGGGCGGGCCGCACCCCCCGCCCGGTGCTGGGCTTTCGGGTCTACGATGCAGAGACGTCGCCGGCGGCCCTGACCCCCGGCAGCACGGTGTTGATCGCCGACTACGGCGAGCCCGCTGGGCGGATCGAGCGCGGGCTGTCCCTCGAGCCGGTCGAGCGGTGGACCGCGGGCCAGGCGTCGGTGGTGGCCTACACGGTCGTCGCGCGCCGCGAGGTCGCCGCGCCCGTCGAGGTGGTGGGGCCCAACACGCCGCCGCGTTGAGCGGGGCTCAGCCCTGGTCGGCGGCGAAGCCTCGCGCCCTCCACGGGAGCCCGTCGGGGTGTTGGCGCCGCATCTGGACGTTGCCGTCGCGGTAGCGCTGGGCCGCCGGCCCGTGGAGCGGGCCTCGCAGGCGGTAGTGCAGCGTCGACCGACCGGTCCAGCCGTAGCGCGGTCGCTCGGCGAGCAGCGCCCGCGCGATGGCCACGTCGGGGCTCAGCAGGTCGCCATAGCGGCGGTACCAGGTGGGGGCGTGGGCCACCGCGAGGTCGATCCGCACCAGCGTGGTGGAGGTGTCGAGCACCCGCGCGTCGGGGCCGACGATCGACGGCCACCGCCCCAGGCTGTCGCAGTCGTCCGGGCCCACGCGCTGGCCGTCGCCCGCGTGCACGTCGCGCAGGGTGTAGGCCCAGTCGAGGTCACGCTCGGTCACCAGGTCGACCAGCGCGCTCAGGTGGTCCGGGCTCCACCAGTTGTCCTCGTCGAGCAGGGCCAGCCACCCGCCTTGCGCCAAGAAGGCACAGGCGCCGTAGATGCGGTGCCCGTTGAAGCCATCTGCGCCGGTGTTGTGGGGCAGGTCGAGGCGCCGGACGCGGGGATGTGACAGGCGGTCGCCGCACACCGCCGGCAGCCGCTCTGCCGCTCTGGGGCCGTCGGCCACCAGCAGGATCTCCACCTCGGGGTGGTCTTGCTCGATGGCGCTGTCGAGGGCCTGGGCCACTTCAGGGGCGCCCGTGGTGGGGATGACCGCCGTGACCAGGGGCGTGGGCGGCGCGACCCCGGCCTTCTGGCGGAGCTGACGCAGGCGCTGGTGGGCCGCCTCGTAGCTGGGCCGCACCCGCAGGGCCGCGCGCGCGGCGTCGATGGCGTCGAGCCAGTCTCCGGCCTGGCCGAGCACCTCGGCGAGCTGGAGGTGGATCTCGGCCTTTCGGGGGCGCCGGCGCCGGGCCTCGCGCAGCGCGGTGGCGGCGCGCGCCCACAACCCGGCGCGGGCGAGCACCATGCCGAGCAGCTGCGGCCCCAGCTCGGACTCGGGCTGGATCTTCGCGAAGGCGTTGGCGTCGCGGGCAGCCGCGTTGAGATCGCCTCGTTGAAGGGCGGCCTGGGCGGCCGCGAGCAGGGCGGCGGGGTCCGGCGTCGGCAAGGGAGGGCCTCCGGGGCGGGCGGGAGGCGAGCCTATCCGCTCTGGGGTCTGGCGCTCCGTGGGGTGCCGCACCGTTGCCACCTGTTTGTCACCGGCTGCAACGAGACGCAGCGATAGGCGAGGGATGCGGTATGGAGCCCTGGATTTGGGAGGGACGATGTTCTCCACGGTACTGGTGATGCTCGCGCTCGACGAGCGGGACGACAGCTTGTTGGACGCGGTCGTGGCGGGGGCAGAGCCCTTCGCGACCCGTCGGGTTGTGGTGGTGCATGTCCACAACGCCGATCCAGTGGCCGGCCCCCTCGCCGATCTCGTGCAGCCCGAGGCGCCCGCGCGGCCGCCCGAGCTCGACGCGGCGGTCGAACGGCTGCGCGCGGCGCTGCCCGACCTCGACATCACCGGCGCCTACCCCTCCGGCCCGCCCGAGGCCGTGCTCAACCACCTGACCGACGAGCATGACGTCGACCTGGTGATGATGGGTCGCCACCCTGCGACCGCCGGCAAGGCGGGCTGGGGCTCGGCCTCCCGCAAGATCCTGCGGCTCACCACCTGCAGCGCGATGGTGGTGCCGCAGGGCTCCACCCTCGACCTGCAGCGCGTGGTCGCCGGCTTCGACTTCAGCCAGTACGCCGCGATGGCGCTGGGCGTGGCCTGCCAGATCGGCGAGTCGGTCGATGCCGTCTACCAGTACTCGATGGACACGGCCCGCGCGGGGCGCACCCGCGAAGAGTTCAACGCGGTCATCCAGGCCCGCGCCGAGAAGCATCTCGAGACCGAGCTGATGCCCCTGCTGCAGATCGAGGTCCCCCCTCGGGTGGTGGTGCACGACGGCGGCCGCGTGGCAGACGCCCTCATCGCCCAGGCGGGCGACGCGCCCATCGTGCTCGGATCGCGCGGGCTGAGCCCGCTGGCGCGCCTGCTCATCGGCTCGAGCGCCGACCGCGTGGCCGGCCGGTCTCGGTCGCCGGTGCTGGTCGTCCGCAAGAAGGGCGACACCCTCAACCTGTTCGAGCGTCTCTTCCACAAGGCGTGAGGAGCAGCTCGCGGGGCCGCGCGCGCTGGCGCGCTCAGAAGAGGGTGTAGACCAGCGGCGCCACCACCGACAGGCCGCCCGTGGCCGCAAGCAGCAGCCCCGCCAGGGCCAGCACCACGAGCAGCGGCAGCAGCACCAAGCGCTCCCGGTGGGCGAAGTGCGCGAGCAGCTCTTTGAGGCTGGTGACGAACCTCATGGGGGGCCTCCGCGCGGGCGGGTGATCAGCAGGTCGCCCACCAGCAAGGCGGGCACGGGTCGCTCCACCAGGAACGCGAGCGCGTCTGCCGCCGAGTCTACGATGGGCTCGCCCGGTCCGTTGAGGGAGGTGAGCAGCGCGAGCGGGGGGCCGCCGGCGTGGTGCAGGGCCGACAGCGTGGCGTGCAGGGTGGGCGCCGCCTGGGCCGTGACGGTCTGCACGCGGGCGGTGCCGTCGATGTGGGTGATGGCCGGCAGCGCGGCTGGGTCGCGCACGCGGCGAGTGGTGGTCATGAACGGGGTGAGCCGGTCGGGGACGCCCTCGAAGTGGTCGGCCGCGTGGCTGGCGAGGACCGCCGGGGCGAAGGGGCGGAAGGGCTCGCGCAGCTTGACCACCCGGTTGAGGTGGTCCGGCATGGCGGGGTCGGTGGCCGGGGCGAGCAGGCTGCGCTGGCCGAGCGCGCGGGGACCCCACTCCGAGCGGCCGGCGCACAGCGCCACCACCTGCCCCTGGGACAGGCGGCGCGCGGCCTCCTGGGCAGGGTCGGCCACCCGGCGGGTGGGCAGACCCAGGGCGCGGGCCAGCGCCGCGGCCCGCGCCGGGTCGATCGGGCGCCCCCAGCGGGCGTGGGTGAGGGGGGCAGGGCGGCCGTCACCGGCCTCGATCGCCGCCAGCGCGCCGGCCCCCCAGGCTCCACCGGCGTCGCCCGCGGCGGGCTGCACGAAGACCTCGCGGAAGGGGCCCTCCTCCACCAGGCGCGCCACCGCCACGCAGTTGAGCGCGACCCCACCGGCCAGACACAGCGCCTCGCAACCCGTCGCGGCGTGAGCCGCGTGAGCGAGCCCCAAAACTGCATCTTCGGTGAGCTGTTGCACGGACGCCGCCACGTCGGCGCGGTCGCGGTCGGCCGGGTCGGAGAGGTCCCAGGGTCTCCCGGGGGGCCGGGCGGGGCCGAGCAGCGCCTCGACCCCGGGCCCGTAGCCGCGGGTCAGATCGCGGAAGTGGTCGAAGGCAGCGGCGTCGATGGTGAAGCTGCCGTCGCGGTGGAGCGTGGCGAGCGGGTCGAGGGCGGCCCGGCGAGACGGGCGCCCGTGGGCGGCGAGGCCCATGACCCGGTGCTCGCCGCCGTTGACGGGGAACCCGAGCCAGGCCGTGATGCCGGCGTAGAGCAGGCCCAGCGAGTGGGGCAGCTCGAGGTGCGAGCGCTCGGTCAGGCGCTCGCCGTCGCCCACCCACAGGGCCGTGGTGGTCCACTCCCCCACGCCGTCGATGGTCAGCACCGCGGCGCGCTCGAAGGGGCTCGCGAAGAAGGCGCTCGCGGCGTGGCTCTCGTGGTGTCGCACGAAGCCCACCCGGCGGCGGTCCACGCCCAGCGCGCCCGCGATGCGATCGAGCACGAAGAGCTTCTGCCCCAGCTGCACCTCGAGGCTGCGCGCCAGGCTGCGCCACCCGCCCGGCAGCCCCCGGAGCCCGTGCACCAGCACGCGCTCGAGCTTGGCGTAGGGGTCTTCGTAGAAGGTCACGCGCGCGAGGTCGGCGGCCTGAAGCCCGGCGAGGTCGAGGCAGGCCCGCGCCGCCCGAAGGGGCAGGCCCGGGTCGTGCTTCACCCGGCTCAGCCGCTCCTCATGGATCGCCGCCACGAGGGCGCCGTCCACGAAGAGGGCGGCGGCTGCGTCGTGGTAGCCGCCGCTCAAGCCCAGGACCGCGCTCATGGCGCCTCGGGTGGCTGCCAGCCGGACCGGGCTGGCCGGGCGGCCCGCGCCCAGATCGCAGACAGGGCCAGGAGCGGCGCCAGCGACGCGAAGAGCAGCAGGAAGAGCGGGCGCGTGAGCCGTCTGCCCAACCGCAGCCATCCGCGCCAGAGCGCCCACGCCCGGACCCGCCGAAGGGCGCCCGGGGCTGCATCTGTCTCGTGGAGCAGGGCGCGGGTGTAGGCGGCGTGGTGGGCCTCGTCGGGGATCAGGGCGCGCAGGGTGGCGGCGGTGCGGGGGTCGGTGTCGGAGAGCGCGTCGGCGGTGCGGCGGAAGTCGGCCAGCGCGCGGGCCTCGCCCTGGGCGACGAAGGCCAGAAAGCCGGCCTCGCCCAGGCGGTCGTAGAGGGCGTCGGTGTCGGCGCGCGCCGGTGGAGGGGGGGGGCGGCCGGCCTCGGCCGCGAGGGCCCGCGCCCGCGCTGCGAACATGCGCGTGTGGCGTGCCTCGTCGTGGGCGTGCCGCAGGTAGGCGGCCGCGCGGTCGGGATCGGGGCAGGCGTTGGCGGCCAGCATCAGGTCGATGCGGCTGCCCTCTTCGGCGCAGGCCCAGGCCTGAAGGCGGGCGGCGTTTCGCGCCTTCGACAACCATAGAATCCGCGTGAGCCTTGCACTCACGCGCATGGATGGGCGGCGGATCACAGGCACGCTGCGCCCCCGTCGAGGGCCGTACAGGCGCCGACGGCGCACGCGTGAGCGTCGTCGCACGGCGCGAAGCAGTGTCCGGTGGAGCCGGTGGGCGCCGTGCCAGCCGGGCAGGCGGGCGGGTCGGCGCGGCTGCCCTGGGCGCACGCCACCACGGCGGCGCAGCCGTCGAGGGAGAGGCAGCCGGGCTCGGCGCGGCCGAAGAAGCCCTCGGGCGGGGCGCCGAGATCGACGAGGCAGGCGGTGAGCGCGGCCACCGCGGCCGGCTGCTGGGCCGCCACCCGGGTGGGCGGCACGGCCTCAGCCGGGCTGAAGGTGGGCGGGGATCCGTCGCCCGGGAGGTCGAGCCGCTCCACCCGGTCGCCGAAGTCCACCCAGGCTTGGGTGGTCTGGCCGTCGACCACCGGCAGCACGAGGTCGATGCGGCCCGGGTGGGCGATGAGGAGCGCCTCGGGCCGGTCCGGCGCGACCGCGGCGGGCCGCCGGGCTGCGGGGTCGATGGAGGCCACACAGTGCACCCGCTGCCACTCCCGCACGCGCATCGTGCGGCAGCCGTTGCGGCTCGATCCGCGCACGAGGTTCTCGTCCCACACGGCCCACTCGAGGTCGAGGGGCACCCGCGAGCGGCCGGCCGCCAGCGAGGGTCGGGGCGCTGCGGGGGGCGGCGGCGCGTCGAGGGCGGCGGCGATGGCGTCGGCGGCGGCGGCGTGGCCCAGGGCGTGCGCGCCGTCTCGCTGGTAG
>JBDQIL010000250.1:0-6305 GCA_040264415.1 Myxococcota bacterium | reverse complement strand
GGCGCGCGCCGCTCCTGGGTGCCGCCCTTCGCCCGGTGGCCCGCCGCCTGTTCGCCAGCCTGGGCTTCCGGCATGTCAAAGATCACGAGATCGCCCGCGTGCTCGACGTGATGGGGGGCTGGGACTGGGCCGCCGGTGCCGCCGACGCCGCGCGCCTCTCGGTGCCCACCCTGCTCGCCGCCTGCGCCGACGACCCGCTGGTCGAGCCGGCCATCACCGACGAGCTCGCCGCGGCCATGCCGCCGGGCCCGCGCCTGCGCCCGGCCATGGGCGGTCACGGCCTGCTGAAGACCCGCCGCGCCGAGATCCTGGCCGCGCTGGTGCCCTGGCTCGCGGGCCTCGACCCGACGCCGCCACCGACCGCCGCCGCCATGGGATAGCCTGGGGCGAGCCCGCTCTCTCGGAGGCAGACATGTCCCAGGCCGAAGACCCGCACACCGGCGACGTCGCCACGCAAGACGATCTCCAGGCGGCCTACGACCGGCTGCGCGCCTCCTGGGACCGCGACGGCGGCCTCCCCCTCAAAGAGCGCAAGCGGCTGCTCAAGGCCCTCAAGAAGGCCACCAAGGCCCACCAGGGCGCCATCGCCGACGCCATCAGTGCCGACTTCGGCAACCGGTCCCACGCAGAGACGCAGCTCGCCGAGGTCTTCCTCGTCCTCGAGTCGATCAAGCACACCCTCGCGCACCTCGACGCGTGGGTCGAGCCCGAGGAGCGCGAGATCTCGTGGCACCTGCAGCCGGCCAAGGGCAAGGTCGTGTTTCAGCCGCTCGGCGTGGTGGGCATCATCTCCCCCTGGAACTACCCCTTCCAGCTCGCCCTGCTGCCGCTCGTGGCGGCCATCTCGGCCGGCAACCGCTGCCTGGTCAAGCCGTCCGAGTACACGCCGGCCCACAACAAGGTGATGCGAACCATCCTCGCCGAGGTCTTCCCGCCCGACGTGGTGGACGTGGTGGAGGGGGGCCCCGAGCTGGGCGCGGCCTTCTCCAGCGTGCCCTGGGACCACCTCATCTTCACGGGCTCGACCAACGTGGGCCGACACGTCATGCGGGCGGCCGCCGAGCACCTCACGCCGGTCACCCTCGAGCTCGGCGGCAAGTCTCCGGCCATCGTGCACGAGAGCTTCTCGGTGTCGAAGGCCGCTGACCGCATCGGCTTCGGCAAGACCTACAACGCCGGCCAGACGTGCATCGCGCCGGACTACGTGCTGGCCCCCGCCGCCAAGGTCGAGGCGCTGGCCGACGCGCTGGCCGACTGGATCTCCAAGGCCTACCCCACCCTGCGCGACAACTCCGACTACACGTCCATCATCCACGAGGGGCACCAGAAGCGCATCCTGGCCCTCGTCGCCGACGCCGAGGCCAAGGGCGCCACGGTGCGGGTGGTCAACCCGGCTGGCGAAGACCTGGGCCTGGACTGCGGCAAGATCGCCCCCACCCTCGTGCTCGGCGTCACCGACGAGATGGACATCATGCACGAGGAGATCTTCGGGCCGGTGCTCCCCATCATGGGGGTGGCCGACCTCGACGCCGCCGTGAAGTACGTCAACGCCCGGCCCCGGCCGCTGGCGCTGTACTACTTCGACCACAACAAGAAGCGGCAAGCCCGGGTGCTCGCCGACACGACCTCGGGCGGCGCCTGCATCAACGACGTGCTGCTGCACAACACCCAAGAGGAGCTGCCCTTCGGCGGGGTTGGGCCCAGCGGCATGGGCTGCTACCACGGGCGCGAGGGCTTCCTCACATTCAGCCACCAAAAGAGCGTGCTGACGCAGTCCCGCCTCGCGGGCACGAAGCTGCTCAACCCGCCCTATGGGGGCGTCACCGACGCGGTGTTGAAGCTCTTCACCCTGGGCTGAGCCGCAGGGGCGCCCCGGGCGTGCCCCCTCCCCTCTCCCCCAACAACCCAACCGGGCAGGACCTCTCGTGGCGGACAAGCCGGTCACCCCTTCGCGCTTCTACCGGGCGCTCCGCGGCCAACTCGGCAGCATCCGAAAGGTCTACCTGCGCTCGAACCGCATCGTGCGGCGGGGCGACTTCGCGTCGTACCCCGAGACGGTGCTGCTGCTCAACGGCTTCTTCCAGACCCGCAACGTGTGGGAGGTCATGGAGGACCGGCTGCGCCACGAGGGCTACGGCGTGCTCAGCTTCGACCTGGGCGGCGTGCTGTGGCGGTACCAGATCCGGTCGATCGTCGAGTCGGCCGAGATGGTGGCCGAGAAGATCGAGCGCATCTGCGAGCGCTACGACATGGACCGCTTCCACATCGTGGGCCACTCGATGGGGGGGCTGCTGGCGCGCCACTACATCCAGCACTGTGGCGGCGACCGCCGGGCGAAGTCGCTCATCACGCTGGGCACGCCGCACCGCGGCACGCCGACCGCGCTGGTGGGGCTGGGGGTCACGGCGGGCGGGCTGCTGGGCGGCAGCGCCCAGCAGATGATCCCAGGCTCGGGCTTCCTGCGCGAGCTGCACAACCGCACCTTCCCGGCGAGCATCCCGCTGGTGAGTGTCTACTCGAAGGGCGACCTGGTCTGCCCCTGGTGGAGCAGCGTGCTCAAGCCCCGGCCGGGGGAGTCGAGCATGTCGAACCACAAGATCAGCGGGGTGGGCCACACCGCGCTGGTCTCCGACCCGAGCGTCTACGCCATCGTGCGCGACGAGCTGGCCCGCGCCGCGACGCTGTGGTCGGAGCGCAAGGGCTGGGTGTACCCGGCGGGCGACGGGCCGCTCGAAGAGAGCTGACCCACCCTGCCGCTGGGCTCCGCGCCGCCCTGACGTGCTACTCGCCGCCCTCGCCTTCGGGAGCGGCGTCCGCGCCATCGGCGGGGACCGCTGCGTCGTCGAGGCAGCACCGGAACGACAGCGTGGTGTCGGCGTAGGTGCCGCTCTCATCGACCGCGAAGGCGCAGCGGCTGCCGCGCTCGTTGTTGGCCCGGAGGCCGCCCTTGACCACGCGGCGGGTGCCCTTGGTGCCCGTGGCGCTGCCGGTCCACTCGCGGGGGCCGCCGCTCATGCCCATGACGCCGTAGCCAGACACGCAGCTCTCGGCGTCGCCGAGGTGGTAGGTGGCGTCGATGCCGCGCCCGCACATCTCCTCGTCGTAGCTGTCGCCGTAGGAGTAGATCCAGTTGGCGGGGCCCTTGCAGGCCTTCTCCCACTCCTGCTCGGTGCAGAGGCGCTTGCCCAGGCTCTCGCAGGCCTGGGAGGCGTCGGCCCACGAGACCTTGGCCACCGGCCGAACCGGCTTGCCGTCCTTGTCTTGCAGGCGGTTGGGGAACTCGAAGCGGTCGATGTAGAAGCCCCCGACCTTGATCTCCTTGGCGATGGGCTCGGACCGGGAGGCCACCTTCGTGACGTCCTCTTGGTTCAAGCGGCCCATCACGAACGGGCCCGGCGGGATGTAGAGCATCTCGCGGTGGGCTTCGGTCTTCTGGCGGATCTCGTCGTCGGTGGGGGTCTTGGTGCGGCTCGCCACCTGGTTGCGGAGCCGGTGGTCGACGATGCGCGCGTCTTCGACCGGGTCGGGGGCGTCGCGCTGGGTGAGCCAGACGCCCACGCCGGCGAGCAGCAACAGCCCCACGCCCACGCCGATGGCGATGTTGCGCACGTTGGGGCCGGTGCGCACCTCGTCGAGCTCGGTGGAGAACACCCGCTGGATGTCGTTGATCATGTCGCGGGCGGAGGGGTAGCGGTCTTCGGGGTTGGCCCCGAGCGCGTTCTCGACCACGTCGTCGATGTGTTCGGGCAGGTCGCCGCGGAGCTGCGTGGGCGAGAGGTAGGTGCCGCGGGGCGGCTGGCCGACCAGCAACTCGTAGAGCATGACGCCCACCGAGTAGATGTCGGACTGGGGCGTGCCCCCGTGGCCGAAGCCGCCCAGCTCGGGCGCGAGGTACTTGGCCTCGGACCGGTTGATGTAGGTCTGGGCGAACACGGTCGGGTTGATCATCCCCGAGATGCCGGCGTCGGTGACCTTGACGGTGCGCACGATGATCTTGCCGCCCGGCCCCGTCTTGCGGGAGTGGACCAGCACGTTCTCGGGCTTCAGGTTGCGGTGCAGCAGGACGCCGCCGTGCAGAGCCGTGAGCGCCTCGAGGATGTTCACCGCGATCTGGCAAGCCTCCTGCAGCGTGAAGCTCTTCTGGTCGGCCTGGTACTCGTCGATGAGCTGGCGCAGGTTCTGGCTGGGGAAGTACTCCTCGGTGAAGTACGTGGTGCCGTTGTGCTCGCCCACCTCGCCCAGCTTGATCAGGCCGTCGTGCTTGATGTCTCGGGCGGCGGCGAAGGCCTCGTCGAGGTGCCCCCGGTCTGACGACCCGTCGATCATGCCGGGGCGCAGCACCTTGATGCACAGGTGCTTGCCCGACGAGATGTGCCGCGCGAGGTAGGTCGCGCCGATCATTCCGGAGCCGAGCTCCTTCTCGATCTCGTAGCGCCGAGAGAGCACGTCGCCGCGCGACAACTGGATCTGCTGCTTGGAATCCGCCACTGCTACGTCCACCTTGCGGGTGTGGGCGGTCTCCTCGCTCGGTGGCGTGCGAGACCGCGGCCTGCCGGGGCCGGCGAGGCGTACAACGGCGCGACCCTATCACGTCCCCCCCGATCCGCGCAGCCGGCTCACGGTCTGGCCGGCGTCATCCCGCGCGGGGTGGGCCCCCTGGCGGAGGCCGAGAGCCCACGAAGAAGCGCACCACCGCGAGGGCGCGGCGGCGCCACTCGCGCGGGTGGATGCGGGCCGCCAAGAAGTAGTGGGCCACGAGCGCACCGAGGGCGGCGGCGCTCGCCAACCTGAGCACCAGCCCCAGCACCCCCACCAGCCCGGCGTTCCAGGGGGGCGAGCCGAAGGGTGCCACCAGCATGGCGCCGCTCACGCCCAGGCCGCCGGCGGTGAGCGCGATGGCCACCCGGATGCCGGCGTGGCGGATCTCTTCGCGCAGCAGATCGGCCTCGGGGTCGCGGGTCTGCAGGCTGAGGTTGCCGCGCTCGAGGTCGACCATGAGCTGGTTGAGCCCCACCGGCACGTCGCGGATGGCCAGCTGGGCGTGTTGGATCAGCCGCAGGGCGTCGGCCGACACCCGCTGCGGCGACAGCCGTGAGGTGACCAGCCGCTGGGCGTACGGGCGCACCTCGGCCACGATGTCGATGTCGGGGGTGAGCTGCCGCGCGATCCCGTCGAGGATGCTCGCGGTGCGCGCCAGCACGGCGTATTCGGGGACCAGCCGGATGCGGAAGCGGCTCGCGACCTGGATGAACTCCATCAGGCTGGCGCTCTGGCCGAGCTCCTCGAGGGTGGCGCCGTGGTACTTGCGCATCAGCCGGTCGATCTCGCGGCGGAAGCCCTTGAGGTCGACCCGGCCCTCGGTGGCGCCAGCCCGGTACAGGGTGAGCGCCACCGTCTCGCTGTCTTCGAAGACCAGCCCCACGAACAGCGAGATGATGACGTCCTGCATCTCGGCGGACAGGCTGCCGGTGAGCCCGAAGTCGAGGAAGCCCAGGCGGCCATCGGGCAAGACCAGCACGTTGCCCGGGTGCGGGTCGCCGTGAAAGAAGCCGTGCTCGAAGACCTGGGTGTAGCTGGCGTCGATGAGGTGGCGCAGCGCGTCGCGGGCGGCCTCGGGGCGGTCCTTGAGCTGCCCGATGCGTTCGCCGTGCAGCAGGTCCATCACCAGCACCCGGCGGGTGGAGAGCTCGTCGTGGACCGCAGGCGCCAGCACCCGCGTCGACTCGGCGAAGTTCGCCCGAAACCGGGTGAGCGCGCGGGCCTCCTGCAGGAAGTCGAGCTCTTGGACGATGGCGGCCTCGAACTCGCGCACGATCCCGACCGGCGTGTAGACGCCCGGCAGGTCGATGCGGCCGCTGGCGAGGTGCGCGAGGCTGTAGAGGATGTGCAGGTCGGACTGGATGCGATCTTCGATCCCGGGCCGCTGCACCTTCACGGCCACCTCGTCGCCGGTCAGGGTGATCGCGCGGTGCACCTGGGCGATCGACGCGCTGGCGATGGGGGTGGGGTCGAAGTGGGCGAAGCGCACGTCGAGGGGCCCGCCCAGCTCGCGCTCGAGGATCGCCTGGATGGCGTCGCGGTCGGCGGGGGGCACCCGGTCTTGCAGCACCTCGAGCTCGGCGATGATGTCTGGGGGCACGATGTCGGGCCGCACGCTCAGCACCTGCCCCAGCTTGACGAAGGTGGGCCCGAGCTCGGCGAGCGCCAGCCGGATGCGCCGCGGCAGGGGCACCCCCCCGCCGCCATCGGGGTGGTCGGCGGCGTCGGTCTCGTGCCCGGCCTGCCGCTCCAGCGCGCCGACGCCG
>JBDQIL010000249.1:0-6310 GCA_040264415.1 Myxococcota bacterium | reverse complement strand
GAAGTCGGTGGCCTGGCGCTCTCCCATGTGATGGCTGCCGGGGAGATACTCGAGGGCGCCGTTGCCGGCGTCGGCGTCATCGAGGGCCAGCCACAGCGTCACCCCGTCTGGCCGGTCGAGGGGCCAGTAGGCGTAGTCCTGGTGCCACTGCACCTCGCCCCGGGACCCCGGCGTCTTCCACACCAGGTTGTCTTGGAAGAAGGTGACCCGGTCGATCTCGAGGAGGTCGGCGGCGATCGCCCCGAGCCGGCCGTCGGCCAGCAGGGCCCCGAAGGCGGGCAGCTGACTCGAGAGGTCGTGCCGGAGCAGGCCGTGGTCGGAGTGCGGGGCCTCGTCGGGAGGCAGCCAGCGCTCGAGGGCCGCCCGGAGCCCGGCCACCTCGTCCCGGCTGAGCATCGGCCCCCACGCCACGAAGCCGGCGACCTGCAGGCGCGTGCGGCGGCTGGAGACGGACATCGAGCTCCCGGGCAGGCCGTCGGGGTAGCATGGCTCGCGCGGAGGGCCCATGCGTATCGTGTTCTTGGAGATCGATGCCGAACCCACCTGGGCCGTCGCCAGCATTGGGCCGGCCTTCCTGGCGGCCTATCTGCGGGCCCATGGCCACGAGGCCGTCTTCGAGCGGGTGACCCTCGACGCCACGCCTGGCGCCGTCCTCGAGCAGGTGGGTCGTCACGCGCCCGACCTCATCGCGGCGTCGCTCACCACCCGCCAGTGGCTGCGGGGTCGGCAGGTGCTGGGCGACCTGCGCGCCGCGCTCCCGGTGCCCGTGGTCGCGGGGGGGTTGCACCCCACCTTCTCGGCCGAGGCTGTGCTCGCCGCCCCCGGCATCGACTTCGTGTGCCTCGGAGAGGGCGAGGCGGCCCTGCTCGACCTGGTCGAAGCGCTGGCCAAGGGGCGGCCGCCCAGAGACGGAGAGATCGCCAACATCCAGGTGTCCCCTGGGATTCGGCCCCAGCTCCGCGAGCCGCTCCCCGACCTCGACGCGGTCCCGTGGATGGCCCGCGACTTCCTCGATGAGCGGTACGGCGTGCGGTACATGGCCACCCAGCGGGGCTGCCCCTTCCCCTGCACCTACTGCGCGGCGCGGCAGTACGACGAGCTGTACGCGGGCAACGGCACCTACGGGCGCCGCCGCTCTCACGGCGACGTGCTGGCCGAGCTCGACGCGCTCAGAGAGGGCCCGGGGCTCTCCTACATCATCTTCCTGGACGACACGTTCACCATCCACCGACCCTGGGTGCGCGAGTTCTGTCGGCAGCATCGCGAGCGCGGCGCCACGCCGTTCTCGCTGCACGCGCGGGTCGAGACGGTCACCCCGAGGCTGCTCGACCAGCTCGCGGCGGCGGGCTGCCGCCAGATCACCTACGGCGTCGAGTCGGGGAGCGAGCGGGTGCGGCGCGACATCATGAAGCGGCAGGTGACCGACCAGCGCTTCCATGACGTCTTTCGGTGGACCCGCGAGGCGGGCATCCACGTCACGGCCAACTTCATCATCGGCATCCCGGGTGAGACCCGGGACGAGATGGCGTCCACCCTGGCCTTGTGCGAGGCGCTCGACGTGCCCGACTTCGGCACCTTCGTCTTCTACCCCTACCCGGGCACGGCGCTGTTCCACCAGTGCCGGCGCGAGGGCTGGCTGCCGGACGACTACCTCGAGCGACCGGCCAATCACCGCGAGAGCATCCTGCGTCTGCCGGGGCTCACCCAGGAGGACGTGGGCGCGATCTACGACGCCTTCACGGCGCTGCGGGGTCGGGCCCTGGCTCGGCGGAGCGGGTTCTCCGACGACAGCGCCGCGGCCGCCCAGGTGCGGGCAGGCGTGCATCAGTCTGCGTCAATCGGGTGAACCCCTCGCGACCTCGGATGAGCGGTGTTACCGTGCCGCTGATTTCCACACTCCCGGCAGTCCCGAGGGAACCATGAACCTGCGTACACTTCTCCCGGTCGCTCTGGCCTTCGCGGCTAGCTGCAACTCCATCGGCAAAGGCTCCTGCGAGAAGGTCGTCAAACAGATCTGCGACGAGTGCGACCTCGACAACGATTACTACGAGGACGCGGTCTGCGGCTGCATCAACGACGGAGAGGTCGACAACGCCGACGACTACTTCTCGAACGATGAGGAGGCCGAGATCTTCTGCGCGGAGCTCAAGAACTCCGTGGCCTCGTCCTACGTGACCAACGAAGAGGAGTCGGACTGCCGCCAGCAGCTCGACATCCTCCAAGAGTTCGGCGGCGACGCCTGCAAGTACTACGGCTACGAGACCTCGGGCGACGGCGGCGACGGCGGCTACGACGGCTACGACGGCTACGACAGCGGCTCCGACGGGACCGACGGCTCGTACTACTACTACTACGAGCGGTAGGGTGGTCGGCTGGTCCCGGCGCCCGCGAGGGCTCGGATCAGCGCTCCTGCTCGCGTTCGGGCTCGGCCTCCTGGTCGGGCTCGACGCCGTTGTGGGGTGGCGCTGGCTCACGCACGCCGCGCCCTGGTCGGCTGCCGATTGGGGGGCGGTGGCCGCGCGGTGGGCGGCGGCGGCAATGCTGCCGGCGGTGCTGGCCGTGCGCCTGCGTCGGACGGCGTTCGCGCCCGTGTCTCTGGCGGGGGCGGCCTCGGCCGGCGCCGCGCTGGCCGCGCTCGCGGCCTGGGCGGAGGGGTCGCCGCCCGAGTCGGCGGCCGACCTGGTCATCGCCGTGGTGCTGTTGCTGGGGGTGGGCGCCGCCGGCGCGCTGCTCGCCGTGCGTTGGCCGATTCGGGGGCTCGCGGCAGCCGTCGCGGCCTTCCTGGTGGCGCACACCGCGCTGCGGGGGGCGCCCCCCGAGCGGGCTCCCCCAGCCCCGCTGCCCGGGCCGGGTGCGCCCGACGTCCTGCTCCTGACGCTCGACACCCTGCGTGAAGATGCGGTCTCGGCCTCTCCGCGTGCCCTCGTGGCCGGCCTCACTCCTCAGCTCGATCGGCTGGCCGCGGCGGGCTGTCGAATCGACGGCGCGACGGCGACCGCGCCCCTCACGGGCCCCAGCCACGCCGCGCTGCTGTCCGGCCGCGCTCCAGCCGATCTGGGGCTGCTCCTGAACGCCCGCCGGGTGCCCGAGACCCCCACCTGGCTGCCCACCGCCATGCGGGCGGCTGGCTACCGAACGGCCGCGTTCGTGAGCTCCGCCATGATCGCGGGGCGTCTCGGCTACGCCCGCGGCTTCGACGTCTACGACGACGACTTGGGGGGAGACGCGCGGTGGCGGCGGGGGGCCTTCAGCCGGCTGTCGGCGGTGACCCCGCGGCGCGACCGGGCCCACTTCGCACGGACTGGGGGCGAGACCCTCGCGCGCATGCAGTCGTGGCTCGACCACGCGCCCCGCGACCGGCCGATCTTCGTCTGGCTGCACCTCTACGACGCGCACCGGCCGTATTGGCCGTCCGACGAGGCGCTCTCACGGGTGCCGGCGGCGCTGCCGCGGCTGGCCGACCCGGCGTCCTACGCGGGGCATCCCGCGGTGGTGCGGGGCGGGGCGGATGAGGCGGCGGGTCGCCCGGTCGCCGCGCCCCTGGCCCGCCTCCTGTCCGCCTCGCCGACCGGTCGCCGCGCGCCCCGCCCGCCGCTCGAGACGGCGCGCCGCTACCTCGCTGGGGTGGGTGAACTCGACGCGCTGGTGGGCCGAGCGTGGCAGGGCTTCGCGGCGGCCCGAGGGGGGCCCCCGGGCGCCTGGGCGGTGACCGCCGACCACGGCGAGAGCCTCACCGAGCACGGTGAGATTGGTGGGCACCAGCACCACCTCTACGAGGCCAACCTCGCGGTGCCGCTGCTGTTGTCGCCGGGGCCCTGCCCCGAGGGGCCCCTGAGCACCCGAGGGCTGGCGGGGACCCTCCTCGAGCGCGCGGGCCTGCCCCTCTCGGGCCTCCCGCGGCTCGACGACGGGCTCCCCATCGACGCGGTGGTGCGGGGACGCGCCCACCGCGACGCCGACGCCCCCCGCGAGGCCAAGCTGGCCCGTCGGGTGGGCGACACGAAGCTGATCGTGGGCGGGCGCTCCGGTCATGTCGAGGTCTACGATCTCGCTGCAGATCCACATGAGGTGCGGCCCCTCGACGGCGCGGCTCCCCCCGCGCTCGCCGCGACCCGCGCCGACGCCCGGGCCCTCGCGCCGGCCACGCGCTCCGACCCCGCTGAAGAGGCGGCCAACCGGGAGGCCCTCGAGGCCCTCGGCTACATCGACGCCGACGTCACCCCGCAGTAGCCGGCCGGGCTAGGCTGGCGGCATGCTCCTCTCCATCTCCTCGCTCGTCGCGCTCGCCGTCGCGCCGCTGGCCCTCGCCGCTCGGCCGGTCGAGCCGCCGCCCCCCTTCGCCGTGGTGCTCGGCGTCGCCCAGGACGCTGGCTATCCCCAGGCCGGCTGCTTGAAGGCCTGCTGTCAGCCCGCGTGGGACGACCCCGGCCTGCGCCGCCACCCGGCCAGCCTGGGCATCATCGACCCTGCGACGGGGGAGCGCTGGCTCATCGACGCCACCCCCGACCTGCCCGAGCAGCTGCGGGCCCTCGACGCCCTGGTGCCCGCCCGTCGCGGCGACGCGCCCGACGGCGTGCTCCTCACCCACGCCCACATCGGCCACTACACCGGCCTCGTCCACCTGGGCCGCGAGGTGATGGGGGCCGAGGCGGTGCCGCTCTGGGTGATGCCCCGCATGGCGGGGTTCCTGCGCGAGAACGGGCCATGGAGCCAGCTGGTGCAGGCGGACAATGTCCGGTTGGTGGAGCTGGTCGAGGACACCCCCGTGCAGCTGAACGCCCGCCTCCGGGTGACGCCGCTCCGGGTGCCCCACCGCGACGAGTACTCCGAGACGGTGGGCTACCGGGTGGAGGGCCCGGGCGGATCGTTGCTCTGGTTGCCCGACATCGACAAGTGGGAGCGGTGGCCGCGCAGCGTCGAGGCGGTCATCGCGTCGGTAGACGTCGCCTTCGTCGACGGCACCTTCTTCGACGGCGACGAGCTGCCTGGGCGCGACATGGCCGAGATCCCGCACCCCTTCATCCGGGAGAGCCTGACCCGGTTCGCGGCCCTCGCGCCGGCGGAGCGCAGCAAGGTGCGGTTCATCCACCTCAACCACAGCAACCCCGCCCTGCAAAAGCAGAGCGAGGCGCGGGTGGCGGTCGAGGCCGCTGGGCTGGCCGTGGCGGAGCAGGGGGAGCGCGTCGCGTTGTAGCGGAGCGCTCGGCTGGTGGGCTCAGCCGCGCTGCTTGTTGCTGAACGAGAAGAGGTCGGCGATGGTGTCGAACACGCCGGTCTCGTCTTTGCCTGCCAGCGCTTCGAGCTCGCCGGCGTCCAGCAGGACCGCGCCGCACGACGGACAGATCTCGATCTCGACGCCCTTGAAGATCTTGGTGTCCATCTTGGTGCCGCACTTGCCACAGTGCAGGTAGTGCAGCGCCTTGAGCGCAGCGGCCTCTTGGCCGGCGTGCTCAGCTTCGGCCTTCGCCTTCAGCTTCTCGATCTTCTCGCGATCCTGACGAGCGAAGTAATCTTCTTCGAGGTCGACGCCGTCCTTGGACATGGGGCGCTCCGGGTGCGGGGGAGCCCCCTGATACCCGCGCGGAGCGCGCGCTTCAAGCCGCAGAGACCAGGTCGTCGAGCGTCGGCTCCTCCGACACGCCCTGAGGCTCCTCGATGCCGAGCATGCGACGCTCGGCGAAGGCCGCAGCGTGTCGCTCGACGACCCCGCGCAGGCGGGCGTGGGTGCCGGCGTCTTCGGTGCGCAGCGTCATCAAGAAGGGGGCGGAGGTCTGGTCGCGGAGGTGGCGGAGCGCGCCGGCCGGCGTCGCGAAGCCGCCCAGCCCACCGCCCATGGCGCCCATGGCGCCGCCAAAGAGCAGGCCCGCGATGGCGACCGAGGCGAGGGTCGCGCCGGCGACCGGGAAGGCCCCGACTGCGAAGGGGATGGCGATGAGCGCGCTGCAGGCGGCGGCGCCGAGCAGCCCGCCCTTGACCATGCCCGAGGCGGCGTCCGTCTCCCACGGCCGCAGACGGTTCGCCCGCAGGTTGGCGGTGCGCCGCACCACCGTGTCGTAGGGCGCGGTGCTCGAGTCGCACGAGGCCGCGTCCTTGCGAAAGTCGGCGATGGCCTTTGCGTTCGAGAACGAGGCGAAGAGGACGTGGCTGATCATGGGGCTCCGGGGTGTCGAGGTGGGACGATGAGCCGGTAGAGGCCGCGACGCGGATCCCAAGCCCACCGATCGGCGCGCGGCCCGGCTCGGCTCGGCGACCTGCGATAGGCCCCGGGCTCGCCCCGTTCGATGGCCGCCCGTGTCCGACCCCCCCACTG
>JBDQIL010000248.1:0-6340 GCA_040264415.1 Myxococcota bacterium | reverse complement strand
GGCGGGGCGCGCGCGCGGGACCCAAGGAGACCCCCATGGCTGTTTCGGCCGCTGACATCAAGTCCCTCCGGCAGCGTACCGGTGCGGGCATCCTCGACTGCAAGAAGGCGCTCACCGAGGCCGACGGAAACATCGACGGGGCCATCGACTGGCTTCGCGCGAAGGGCATCTCGAAGGCCGCCAAGAAGTCCTCGCGGGCCGCGACCGACGGGCTGTGCGCCAGCTACATCCACGCGAACGGCAAGATCGGTGTGCTCATCGAGGTCAACTGCGAGACCGACTTCGTCGCCAAGACCGACGGCTTCCAGACCCTCGTGGCCGACATCGCGATGCACATCGCCGCCGCCGCCCCCGAGTACGTCTCGAAGGACGAGGTCAGCGCCGACGCCATCGAGCGCGAGAAGCAGGTCCAGCTGCAGCGCGTCCTGGAAGAGGGCAAGCCCGCCAAGATCGCCGAGAAGATCGTGGCTGGCCGCATGGGCAAGTTCTATGAGGACGTCTGCTTGCTCGAGCAGAAGTTCGTCAAGGACGACTCCAAGACGGTTCAGCAGCTGCTCGAAGGCGCGGTGTCCACCATGGGCGAGAACATCCGCGTCCGTCGGTTCGCCCGCTTCGTGCTGGGTGAGGGCCTCGAGAAGAAGCAGGACAACCTCGCTGAGGAGGTCGCCAAGATGACCGGCCAGGCCCAGGCCTGAGCCGGCCGCTCCCCTCTCGCCCACGAGGCCCCGAATGACCGAGCGACCGGCGTACAAGCGCGTCCTTCTCAAGATGTCCGGTGAGATGCTGGCTGGTAACCAAGGGTATGGAATCGACCCCGTCACCATCCAGCGCTACGCCCAGGAGATCGAGGAAGTGCGCGACCTTGGCGTGCAGGTCGCCGTCGTCATTGGGGGGGGCAACATCCTGCGGGGCGCCACGAGCGCGTCGAAGGGCATGGACCGAGCGCACGCCGACTACATGGGCATGCTCGGTACTGTCATCAACGCGCTCGCCCTGCAGGACGCCCTCGAGCAGCGCGGGTGCTACACCCGTGTCATGACTGCCATCGCCATGGACCAGGTCGCCGAGCCGTACATCCGGCGCCGCGCGATCCGTCACATGGAGAAGGGCCGCGTCGTCATCTTCGGCGCCGGCACTGGAAAGCCGTACTTCTCCACCGACACCGCAGCGGCGCTGCGGGCGGCCGAGATTCACGCCGAGGTCATCCTCAAGGCCACGAAGGTCGACGGCGTGTACGACAAAGACCCGGCGCTGCACGGCGACGCGGTGAAGTTCGAAGACATCACCCACAAAGAGGTCGTGCACCGCGGCCTCCGGGTGATGGACACGACCGCCATCACGTTGTGCATGGAGAACCACATCTCGATCGTGGTCTTCAGCGTGCAAGAGGCCGGCAACATCCGCCGCGTGGTCTGCGGCGAGCACCTCGGTACGCGCGTGGGGCTCCTGGACCGCAGCCCCGACTGAGACCCACCCACAGCAGGACGAGCCGATGACCCAAGAGTACCTGGACGACATGAAGGGGGACTTCGAGAAGGTCGAGGATGCCTTCAAGCGCGAGCTCAGCGCGGTCCGAACCGGCCGCGCGAGCCCCAAGCTGCTGGAGAACGTTCAGGTCGAGGTCGCCGCCTACGGCTCGCGGATGCCCATCAACCAGCTCGCGACCGTGAGCGCGCCCGACGCGCGCTTGCTCATCGTGAACCCCTGGGACAAGGGCACCATCAGCGACATCGAGAAGGGCGTGCTCGCCGCTGGGCTGGGCCTGAACCCGTCCAACGACGGCTCCATCATCCACGTGCCCATCCCCGCGCTGACCGAAGAGCGGCGCCGAGACATGGTGCGCGCCATTCGCAAGATGTTGGAGGAGGCCAAGGTCCGCGCGCGCGGCGTGCGCCGCGACTACAACGACACCTTCAAAGAGCTCGAGGCCGAGAAGGAGATCTCCGAGGACGAGCTGAAGCGCGCCCTCGATCTGGTCCAGTCGGCCACCGACGCCTCCGTGAAGTCTCTCGACGCCGTCGCCGACAGCAAGGAGCAGGAGATCCTGGAGGTCTGAGCGCTTGGCGCTCCCTCCACCCGCCATGACCCCTCCCTCGACCAGCTCCCGCCTGCCCCGGCACATCGCCATCATCATGGATGGCAATGGCCGATGGGCGAAGGCGCGCGGGTTGCCACGAGAGAAGGGGCATGAGGCCGGGGCCGAGTCGGTCCGGGCCATCGTGCGGGCCTGCCGCAAGAAGGGCGTCGAGGCCCTCACGCTCTACAGCTTCTCCACCGAGAACTGGCGGCGCCCCCCCTCCGAGGTGGGCGCGTTGATGACCCTCTTGCGGCAGTACGTGCTGCAGGAGCGTCGTGAGATCCTCGACCAGGGCATCCAACTGCGGGCCATCGGTCAGGTCGAGCGGCTGCCGGTGTTGGTCCGCACGCCGCTGCGCGCGCTCTCCCGCGAGAGCCGACACAACACAGGCATGGTGCTCAACCTCGCCCTCAGCTACGGCGCCCGAGCTGAGATCGTCACCGCGGTGCAGGCCATCGCCGAGCTGGTCAAGAGCGGTCGGATCCAGCCGGGCGACATCGACGAGGCCATCATCGGCCGCCACTTGTCCACGGCCGGACTGCCCGACCCCGATCTGCTCATCCGCACGTCCGGCGAGCATCGCATCAGCAACTTCCTGCTCTGGCAGATCGCCTACGCCGAGATCCACGTCACCGACGTGTTCTGGCCCGACTTCCGCGAGGCTGAGCTCGACGCCGCCCTGGCAGACTACGCCGGTAGAGAGCGCCGGTTCGGCAAGACCGGCGCCCAGACTCGGGGGACCACGTGATCCAGCGCATCCTGGCTGCGGCGGTGGGCCTGCTCATCGTGGTGCCCCTGATCGTCTTCGGCGGAAACCTCGGGGTCGACCTGTTGGTGGGCTTCGTGGTGTTGGTCTGTGTGGACGAGTGGACCCGCATGGCGACCCCGACCTTCCGGGTGCCGTCGCTGCTGGCCCTCGCGGTGGCCGCCTCGGTGGTCTACGGCACCCTGGTGTGGGCGCCTCCCGCAGCCGTGGCGCCGGTGTTGGGGGTGTCGGTGGTGGGCTTGCTCGGCTTCGCGCTGCTGCGGGTCCCCGAGACCGACGCCGCCGCAAAGGTGGGGGTGCGGCTGGTCGCGGGGCTCTGCTACACCGCCGTGTTGCTCAGCTACCTCCCCGCCGTGCGGCGCTTCGACGATGGTGTGGCCTGGATCTTCCTCATCCTGGCCGGCACCTGGATGTGCGACACGGGCGCGTACTTCGCGGGCCGCGCCTTCGGGCGCCGCAAGCTCTTCGAGCGGGTGAGCCCCAAGAAGACCTGGGAGGGCGCCATCGGCGGCATGTTCGCGTCGGTCGGCGGGACCGTCGCGGTGCAGCAACTCGCGCTCCCCGACCTGTCGTGGGTTCACGCGGCCATCCTGGGGGGCATCCTGGCGTGGGTGGGGGTGGTCGGAGACCTCGTCGAGTCCATGTTCAAGCGCAGCTTCGGTGTGAAGGACTCCGGATGGATCATGCCCGGCCACGGCGGCCTGCTCGATCGGGTCGACGCGCTGCTCTTCACGGCGCCGGTCGCCTACGCCTACGCCCGCCTGTTCGGCCTGGGCTGATTGGCTGCGGCTCCGGGTCGGCGTGCCTGGTACGGCGCGCTCGCGGTGACGGCGACGCTGGCCGGGGTCCGCCTGGGCCTGGGGGCCGAGGCGGGCCTCGGTGACGACGAGGCCTACTATTGGCACTGGTCGCGACACCTCGCCTCCGGCTACCTCGACCATCCGCCCGGGGTCGCGTGGTTGATCGCCGCGAGCACCCGGCTGCTGGGCCAGACGGCCGTGGCGGTGCGGGCTCCCTTCGTGCTGCTCGGGGCGCTCACCGCCCTGGCGGTCGCGGGGCTCGCGGCGGATCTCGCGCGGGCCCAGGGCCGTCAACCGCTGCCTGCCGCGGCCGCGGGGCTGCTGCTCGCGCAGGTCCCCCCGCTCTTCGCGGTCTCGGGTGTCTTCGCCGCGCCGGATGGCCTGCTGTTCGCCACCTGGGCGGTTGGGGCGTGGGCGGCCTGGCGTGCCTGGACCCTCCAGCGGCCCGCCCTGTGGCTGGTGGCCGGCGCGGCCTTTGGCCTGGGTGTGCTCGCCAAGCATGTGGGCGCGCTGGCGCCGCTGGGGGTGTTTGTGGCGATGCTCGCGTCGCCGGCCGGACGCCGACAGCTCGGCAGCCCGGCGCCGTGGATGGGGGCCGCGGTGGGCCTCGCGGTGGCGTCGCCCATGCTGGCCTGGAGCGCCACCCACGGCTGGGCGGACCTCCGGTTCCACCTCGGCGGACGACCGGGGGCGGGACAGGCATCGCTGCAGGGGCCGCTGGTGCTGCTGCTTGGCCAGCTCCTCTACCTCGGCCCCGCGGTCGCACCGCTGCTGGTGGCGCTCGCCAGACCTCGGTGGCGGGGACGCGCCTTGACGGTGGGCCTCGCGTGGCCCGTGCTCGTCCTGTTCGGAGTCGCGAGCCCTTGGATTCGGCCCCTGCCGCACTGGTGGGGCCCAGCCTGGGTGGCGCTCGCGGCCCCAGCGGCGCTGTGGCTGGCGGTCCGTCCCAGGGCGGCAGTGGGCCTGCTGGCAGGCTGCGGCCTGCTCTCGGGGGCGCTGTATGGTCAGGCGGCGACCGGCTGGCTGCCCCTCTCGCCGCTCACCGATCCCACCGTCGATCTCATGGTCTGGGAGGCTGCGCGACCCGCCCTTCGCGCCGAGCTGGGGGCCGCGGGTGGCGCCTCACCCGTGATCGTGGCCTCCCGTCGCTACCAGGTCTCCGCACAGCTCGCCTGGACGCTGCGCGACCTGCACCCGACCGTGACCCGGTGGGGGGGCCGGACCGACCAGTACGACCCGTGGCGACCCGCGCTCGAGACCGCCGGCGCGCGGGTGTTGTGGGTGGAGACGGATCGGTACCCGGGCGACCCGCCCGTCGGCGGTCCGGTGTCGAGCTGTGGCCCCCACGCAGAAGCGCCCGTCCACCGAAATGGACGGGCGGTTCGGATCGTGCGGTGGCGGTGGTGCCGGGTGGGCGCCACCGCCGCGCCGGCTCAGCCGAAGTGACTGCGGAGCGCGTCGATCTTGTCGGTGCGCTCCCAGTTGAAGCCCATGTCCTCGCGGCCGAAGTGCCCGTAGGCCGCGGTGCTGCGGTACTGCGGCTTCAGCAGGTCGAGCTGGCGGACCAGGTCGGCGGGCTTGAGCGGGAAGATCTCGCGCACCGCGGCGGCGAGCTTCTCGTCGGAGACCTCGCCCGTACCGTAGGTGTCGACCATCGCGCTCACGGGCTCGGCCACGCCGATGGCGTAGGCGAGCTGCACCAAGCAGCGCTGGGCGTAGCCGGCGGCCACGATGTTCTTGGCGATGTAGCGTCCGAGGTAGGCCGCAGAGCGGTCGACCTTCGAGGGGTCCTTGCCGGAGAAGGCGCCGCCGCCGTGGGCGCCCCAGCCGCCGTAGGTGTCCACGATGATCTTGCGGCCGGTCAGCCCGCAGTCACCCATGGGGCCGCCGATGACGAACCGGCCGGTGGGGTTGACGTGGAAGATGGTGTCGGCGTCGAGCATCCGGGCCGGGATGACCGGACGGATGACCTGGTCGATGACCGTCTTGCGGATCTCGTCGAGCTCGACCTCGGGGGCGTGCTGGGTGGAGATGACCACGGTGTGCACGCGGGCGGGCTTGCCGTCTTTGTACTCGATGGTGACCTGCGACTTGGAGTCGGGGCGGGCCCAGCCGATGTCGCCGCTCTTCCGCAGCTTGGCGAAGTGCTCGAGCAGTCGGTGCGAGTAGCCGATGCTCATGGGCATGAGCTCGGGGGTCTCGTCGCAGGCGTAGCCGAACATCATGCCCTGGTCGCCGGCACCCTGCTCGGCGTGCAGCCCCTCTCCCTCGGTGACGCCCTGGCTGATGTCGGGGCTCTGCTGCTCGAGGGCGACCATGATGCCGCAGGTGTTTCCGTCGAAGCCCTTGGCGCTGTCGTCGTAGCCGATCTCGTTGACGACCTGGCGGATGAGGCTCGGGTAGTCCACGTGCGCCGAGCTGGTGATCTCGCCGGCGACCATGACGTAGCCGGTCTTCACCAAGGTCTCGCAGGCCACGCGGGAGCGGTGGTCGGAGGCGAGGTGGGCGTCGAGGATGGCGTCAGAGATCTGGTCGCACATCTTGTCGGGGTGCCCCTCGGAGACGGATTCCGAGGTGAACAGGTAGTCGCTGGCAGGCATGGGTGGAGGCTCCCGGTGGGCGGTCTAGGCCCTGATTGGCGGGCTTTTGACGGAAAGTCCCGCATCTTTAGGAGCGTGCGGGGGGCCTGTCAAGCAG
>JBDQIL010000247.1:0-6352 GCA_040264415.1 Myxococcota bacterium | reverse complement strand
GCGGCGGCGAGGATGGCAGTGCGCCGGTCGTCCAGATCGGGACCGGCGGTCCAGGCGGCCCGCTCGAGGGCACGCCAGGTGGGGTGGTCGCCGAGCCAGCCCGTCGCCTCGCGCCCGTCGAGCAGCAGCCGGGTGGCGTGCTCGACGACACGCAGGCGACGGGTCTCGGCGGCGATGAGGTCGGTGCGGACCGGGGGGCGTGGCGGGGCCACCAGCTCCACCAGCGCCGGCCACGAGAGCCGGGCCGGTCGGGGCAGCACGTCGCGGGCGTCCTTGAAGCGGGACACCTCGACGTGGAGGCTGGCGGCCCCGTCGCTCAACGCCGGTAGAGCATGGTGTCCTCGTCGGGCTCGGCGACGGGGACGTGGTGGGGGTCGCGGTACTTCGGGTTGCTCGCCGCAAGCAGCTCGCCCAGCCCCAGCCGGTCCGCGCTCACGAGCACCAACACGCGGTCGGGGTCGGCAGGCCGAAGCAGCGCCTCGAGCCGGTGGGCCAAGGCCCGGCACCCCTTCGCGACCGCCAGAGCCTCGTCGTCGCCGCTGTCGAGCACGTCCGCCGCCCCGTGCAGCTCCACGAGCAAAGGCTCCAGCCCCAGGTCGACCGGCGGGGTCAGCCGGCCCCGGTAGGCGGTGGACCGGCGGTGCTCGGCGAGCGCCGTGCAGAAGGCCACCGCCACGTCCTCCAGACCATCGGCGATGTGGGGCTCCCCCCGGTCGCGCAGCACAGGCGCGGCGGCGGTGAGCTCGCGGAGGCCGATGCGGGGGATCCGGCCGGCGGTGAAGCGGCGCTGGGCGCGGGCGAGGTCGGGCAATGACATCGACTCCCCCGTCACGCCGCGTCGAGAGGCTGCTGCCCCTCGCCCGCGAGCAGCTCGTCGATGATGGCTTCACCGGCGGTGTTGTAGACGAAGGAGAAGACGACGCGGTTGTGGCCGCGGGCCTTGTTCATCACCCGCTTGCTGAAGCGCTCGTCGCCCCGAATGCCGGCCTTGGAGATGACGCGGCCCACCTTGTTGGCCGACACGCCCCAGCGCTTGCCGATCTCGGTGGGGCTCACCCACCGCTCCGTGGCGGGCTTGAGGCCGGAGAGGTCGGTACCGAGGGCGATCTCGGCGGCGGTCACCTCCAGGGCGGCGGCCACGTCGTCGGGGAGCTCGCCCTCGTCCTTGCAGCGGTCGATGGCCCGGTGCAGCGTCACCACCTTGAGCCGCCGGTCACACAGGTCCACCCACCGCTCTCGGGTCTCGGCCTGGCGGGCGAGGCGGGCCTCCCGCTTGCGGGCCAGCGGCACCTCGCGCAGGGGCAGCGACACGACCACGAGGTCGGGCGTGTCCTGGGGCGGAGCGTCCGGGGAGTAGGCCCCGGTGCGAGCGAGCTGGGGCAGGACCTCGTCGGCGAGGAAGCGCCGGAGCCGCTTGCCGATGGGCTTGTCGGTGTGGGTCAGGACGAGGTGGAGGCCGGACTCCAGCAGGAGCATCAGCGACCCGGCGCGACTCGGTACCCCGGAGGTACCTCGTCCAGCGAAGGCCTTGAGGTGGGCGAGCTCCGGGCCGGAGAGGATGACGTAGTCCTTGCCCTCGATGAACTCGTCGGCCCACTCGCGCCGGATGCGGGTGACGAGGCGCTTGCCGTCCTTGGCGTAGTCGAGGCGGGCCCCGATCTGGCGGCAGACCCAGGCGGGCTGGCCGTCCCAGGTGAGGGTGGTGAGGGGCTCGCCTTCGAAGGGGAGCGTGAGCGTGGTCAGCGTGCTCATGGTTCTTCTCGCTGGTCGGAGGAAGAACCGGTGGGGTCGCCTGCCGTGGCCTTGTGTTGCTTGCGCAGGTTGCTCTCCGCGTCCCAGCGCTGCAGCACGTCGAAGAAGCGCGCGAGGTTGTAGACGGACTCGCGGGCCATCTCGCGGGAGACCGGCCGCGGCGACAGGTGCTGGAGGGCAACCTGCACGTCGTCGAGCACGGTGTCCGACACGAGCATCGGCGGGACGCTGTACCGGTGGCTCACGGGAGCACCGGGGCTGCGAGCGGCACAGCAGCAGCGGGGACAAGGGGCATGGGACTTCACCGGTCGTCGCGCCGGTCGGTCCGGGATGGTCCGGCGGCGAGACACCCAACAACTACCGAAAGCCCCTCCCCATCAGCGTTGAGCGAGCGTTGGCCTTCTGCGCCCTTTGGACCCTGTCGGGCGCGGTGCTGCCCGAAAACACCCGCCAGCCGCCCTCCGAACTGTTGGTCGAGCGTTGGTCTGGCTCCTGAGCAGCGCTCGAGATTTCCCACTGGGAGCTGTTCAGATGGGCCGGTTCTGGCCCACGCGCGCGGCGGTCAGTCCGAGGGCTCGCTCCACCACGCGATGTCGGTGGGATCGAGGCGAAGCGCGTAGCCGCCGGTGAACGTGTCGCCTCGGACGCTCTCGATCACGCCCTTGCCGAACACCCTGTCGAGGTGGGCCTTGTGGCTGCGGAGCGTGTTTTCCCAGCCTTGCTTGTGGGCCGGGCTGTCTGCAGGCCACACCTCGTCGAAGAGCGCGTCTCGCGTCACGACGGCACCGGCGCTGTGCGCGAGAGCCAGGAGCAGGCGGTGGGCAAAGAGCTTGCGTTCCAGGCTGTGCCAGCGTCCAGTCCAGCCGACCCGCTTGCGGGCCGAGTCCAGCACGAGCCGGTGGCGGCGAGAGAGCAGAGGAAGGGGGTCCAGGCCAGGCAGCTTCGCTCGATGGGCGAGAAGCCAGGGCGAGAGGTCGGCCGCCAGATGGCGGTCTTCGGGATGCACCACCTCGCCAAGGGGCACGACGTCCGTATCGAGAAGTCGCAGGGTTCGCGCGGTCACGGCGTCGAGCGGCGCATCGAGAGGAGCGAGCAGCAGCAGTGGGCCGTGGGGGTGGCGGTCGCGGAGCTCTTGAGCCATGGCCATCAGGCGGTGACTGCGGACGTGTCGCGTCAGGCCGACGAGCAGGGCATGGGGGCCGAGCTGCACCGGGCCGATGAGCGCCCCCCGACCGTCGGTCCGCACGGGCGCACTCGGGAGTCCGCTTGTTGCGGCGATGACTCCGGCCACAGCCAGTAGGTCAAGCGCCCGGAGCGCGAGCTGGGCACGCTCCACCACCACCCGGTCGCAGCGCGGCGGCTCGTCTCCACACACCGCCACCAGGTCGTCCGGCGCGTGCTCGATCACCCGACGGGCGCAGCCCAGCCCGTCCTGCACGCCGCAGTGCCAGTGACCGGCCCGGCCTCGGACTGTCTGGAGCAGGCCCGAGACGGCGGGGTAGGCGTCGCCGAGCAGCGAGCGCCACATGCTGTCGGGGTGCCGCGGAGCCGCCTGCTCCCGGAGCACCAGCCAGAGCGCGTCAAGCCCCGAAGGCATGGGGCACCACGCGCAGCAGGAAGCCGCGGGCCGCCAGCCACTGGGAGACCACGTCCTCGTCCGCCTCGCGGGCGTAGGTCGCCACGTTGGGCGCCTTGATGCGGACCGTGCGGGGCCGCCTAGAGCCCGTGAACTGGACCCGGAAGCTGGCCTGGAACGGCGTGTGGGTGAGCGCATACTCGCGGGTGTCGAAGACCTGGAACAGGTCGCCGTTCGTGGCCCGCCGCGTCACCACCTCGGGGTGGTTGCCTCGGTAGTACAGTCGGACCTCCTGGAGCGTGACCCACTCGATGCCCGCGATGTCCTCGCAGGCCAGGGCGTCGACGCCACGTTCCAGCAGCGGCTGGAGCGTGTACTTGCCGTCCCCGGGGAAGTAGTCCTTGTCGCCAAAGAGGTGGAGCCCGAGCTGCTCGCGGTACAGCGTGCGCTCGCCTTTCGTCGTGGCGTGGATGTTCAGCTCGTCGCGGGCGGGGATGTAGCTGATCACGTCGTAGCGCTCGGGGCGCTCGAAGCTGCTGGTGGACTCGCCATCGCGGATGATGCCGCGGCGGTCCATGGGCAGCCCGTGGCGGACCAACAGGAAGGTGGCCTCGGCCCGGGGGAAGACGAAGACCCGCGTGTGGCGGCCGCGCTTCTTTCGCTCGAAGAAGTCATCGAAGTTGGCCTCGAGCAGCCGCAACACCTCGGCGCTTGGGGCCGGTGCGGTGTCTCGGGACCGACCCCGGCCGAGCCACGACAGAAAGGACTTGGGCCGGGCGATGGCCCGCTCGGCGTGGGTGCGCTCCACAAGCTCCGGGTCCACGAGCCAGAGCTGAACCGCGAGGTCTGCGGGCGTGGGCTGGTCTGGGAGGCTGGGCAGCCGGAGCCCCTGCTCGTCGATGAGCTCCAGCATCGACTCCATCCCCTGCTCGTCCGCGATCTCGTGGATGTGGTGCAGGGCGTCCGCGAGGCGCACCGGGAAGCCTTCCTGGGGATCGGCGAGCACGGAAGCGAGCCGGTCGTAGTCGAAGCCGCCCGGCTCTGGGTTTAGGTCCAAATATGACCGGATGTGGTCTCCGCCCTCCTGGGCCAGGAGGGCGATCAAAGACGGCAGGTGGATGGTCTTCAACGCGCCGGGGCTACCAAAGCGGCGCAGACGAAGGGTGGACATGGGCGCTCCTCCATGACAAGAACCGGTACGAGGGCGGGATCCGAGACGAGATCGGGCCGCAGATTCGAATCGGGGGTGGTCGAAACGCGGGGATTACGTCAAGATGCACTCTGTACCTGACGGTTTGTTCAGTGTCCACAAGGAGTCACGATGCCCCGCCGAGTGCCCCGCCGCAACATCCGAAAGCGGCGAACCCGCGCCAATGACCGCGCCACAGCGCCCACACCCGTCCGCCGTCAGGCGATGATCTACGCCCGGGTCTCATCCCGAGAGCAGGAGCGCGAGGGCTTCTCCATCCCCGCCCAGCTCGATCTGCTCCGGGCCTACGCCGAGGAGCACAGCCTCGACGTGCTCCACGAGTACACCGACGTCGAGACCGCCAAGCGCACCGGGCGCACCCAGTTCGGCAAGATGCTCACGGCCCTGCGCAAGAAGCGGAAGACCCAACCGGTCATCCTCGTGGAGAAGACCGACCGCCTGTACCGCAACCTCAAGGACTGGGTGTCGGTGGACGCGCTCAAGGTAGACGTCCACCTCGTCAAGGAGGGCGTCGTGCTCTCCGACGACTCCCGCTCGTCGGAGAAGTTCGTCCACGGCATCAAGGTGCTCATGGCCAAGAACTACGTGGACAACCTCTCCGAGGAAGTCCGCAAGGGCATGCATCACAAGGCAGCCGACGGGTACTGGCCCTCTTCGGCGCCCATTGGCTACCTCAACCACCGCGAGAATGGTCGCAGCCGGCTCGTGCTCGACCCCGACAGGGCCATGATGATTCGGATGGTCTACGAGCTGTACGACACCGGCACCTGGTCGTTGAACCGCCTCGCCAAGCACGTCGGCGAGCAGGGCTACCGGGGCAAGCGCGGCGGCAAGATTACGGCCAGTCAGATCCACGCCATCCTGCGCAACCCGCTGTACGCCGGGCGCTTCTACTGGGGCGGTGAGCTCTTCGACGGCAAGGACCCCCGCATCATCCCGTGGGCCCTGTACGAGCGCATCCAGGACCAGATGGACGGGCACGTCTACACGCGGCCGCAGGTCCGCGAGTTCGCCTACGGTGGCGGCATGCTCACCTGCGGCCACTGTGGCTCGGCCATCACCGCGGAGAAGAAGAAGCAGAAGTACATCTACTACCGCTGCTCCCAGCGCTGCGAGGCCCACGCCTACATCCGAGAGAAGGACGTGATGGGTCAGTTCCTCGCCCACGTCCGCACCCTGCAGATGCCAGAGTCCCTCGCCAAGGCCCTGGCCACGGGCCTCCGGGAGCAGCACGGCCAGATGGAGGCCGACGTTCGGGCGCGCATGACCGCCGCCCACGCCCGCGTGGACAAGTACGGCCGGCTCATCGAAGCCGCCTACGAGGACAAGCTCGAGGGCAACATCACCGACGCCTTCTTCCAGGAGAAGCGGACGGAGTGGGAGCGCCTGCGTCGGGAGGCCGCGCGGGACATCGAGCGGCTCACCCAGGTGAGCTCGAAAACCCTCGACCAGGCCATCGGGCTTATAGAACTCTCAAGACGTGCTCACAGCCTGCTTTCTGAGCGAGAGCCCCTCGAACAGCGGGATCTGCTGGAAACGCTGCTATCGAACTCTTTTCTGACCGGGAAGGTGCTGACAGTCGAGTGGCGAGAACCCTTTGGTATTCTCGCTTCTCGGCCAGACGATGACCCCGACGAAAAAGACCCGGGCCTGGGGGGCCCGGGTCAGCTTGCGAAATGGTCGGGGAGACAGGATTCGAACCTGCGACCTGAAGCTCCCAAAGCTACCGCTCTACCAGGCTGAGCTACTCCCCGTCGGCGGCTGCTCTAAAGCCCGCCCGCGTGTCCGTCAACGTGGTGGAGGGGGCGCCCGAG
>JBDQIL010000246.1:0-6371 GCA_040264415.1 Myxococcota bacterium | reverse complement strand
GAAGCGGGCCATGCCCGGCGTGAGTCCGGCCATCGAGCCGCGGCGCTTCGTCGCGCCCGAAGAGGGGCGCGCCGCGGCGATTCGCGAGCGGTTGGCCAACATGACGCCCGAAGAGCGCGCGGAGCGCCGCCGTCGACGCAGAGAGGGCCGCGAGTCGAGCTGACCCGCGGCCCCCGTCGTCGGCCCCCGATGGGGGCGGCTGGCCGGCGGCTCAGACCGAGCGCTTGGCCTCGAGGATGCGCTCGAATTCGCGCTCGTAGCGCTTGGCGTTGTCGATCACGATGTCGCGGTTCTTCTCGTTCGCATCGAGCCCAGCCTCTCGGTGCAGGGCGTCCATCTGGCGCGCGATCACCTGCAGCTGCTCGCAGATGTTGCTGAGCAGGTCGGGATCGACCTCGCGGCGGTTCCGGCCCGCGAACTGGTCTCGGTACTGCTTGAACAGCGCGTTGGCTGCGTCGGCGAGGGCGGCCGACAGCTCACCGGCGTTCATCGCGGCCCGCGCCTGCTGAACCTTGGCCAGCTCACCCTTGTGGTGGGCGATGCGGTCGGCCACCTTGGCGAGGTTGGCGTCGTTGATCTCAGAGGTGAAGCCGCCCTGCTTGAGCGCCGTCATCTCGGCGTGGATGGCCTCGAGGTTGGCCAGGATTCGCTGCAGCAGCGGGATACGCCGCGAGCGGCGAGACTTCTCCGCGAAGTGCAGTCGGTACGCCGAGAACTGCTCGTTGGCTCGCCGAGCGAGGTCGGACATGCGGTCGTTGCCGACCCGGCTCGCGCGGGCCTCGACGATGGCCTCGCGCTCCTTCGCGAACAGGGCGAGGTTGCTGTCGAGCAGGCCGCGCACGCCCTCTTGCCAGCCGGCCTCGTGGCGCAGCGCGAGGTCTCCGAAGCGCCGCTGCCACTGCCGCTGCTCGTCGATGAGCTGGTCGAGCAGGCCCAGGTCGCGCGTGGCCCGGCTGCGACCCGCGAAGTTGCGGCCGTAGCGGCGCAGGGCGAGGAAGCTCCAGTCGTGCAGCGCGGACGCCTCGGCCATGTCGGGGCCCCCGGCGAGGGCCTCGGCCACCAGGGCGCGCTCGTTGCGGTACAGCGCCTGTCGCTCCTCGCCCAGCTTGCGCACCTCGGGGGTGTCGGCCTGGGTGAGCACCTGCTGCACGCCGGCGATCATGCTGTCGAGGCGGGCGGGATCGCGGGTGACCCGGCTGCGCCCTGCGAAGTGCTGCCGGTACTCCTCGTGGATCTCTTCGAGGCGGCGGTTCAGCTGGGCGGAGGAGGTGTCGGCCATGAGGGGCTCCGGGGCTCGGTTCGGGACGGAAAGCTACCCCGGCGTTCGAACCTGCGCGACCGGGCCCTCAGCGGGCGGGGGGTAGGCCCAGTAGGACGTAGGCGGCCCCAGATTCGACCGCGCCGCCCGCTCGGCCCGGCGCGCCGATGAGCAGGTCGAACGAGCCGTCGCCGTCGAGGTCGCCTCCCCCCGCCAGCCAACCGCCGGCCCGGTCGTCGGTGGCCTCTCCCACCCACTTGCCCGGCTGCGCGCTCAGCGCGAGCGATCCCGACAGCGGTCCGGCCAGCAGCCAGGCGGCGCCGGCGTAGCGGCCCGCGGCCCCCTGCCGAAAGCTGGACACGAGCAGGTCAGCGTGGCCGTCGCCATCGACGTCGCCGGCGACGCCGAGCCGCTGGCCAGCCTGGTCGAGGGGCTGCTCGCCGATCAGCGTGGCGTCTGCGAGCGACAACGAGCGGTCGCCCGAGGCGGGGCCGTGAACGAGGTACGCGGCGCCTTCGTTGCGGCCCCCGGCGTCGCGCCCCGCGGCGCCGACCAGCACGTCGGCGTAGCCGTCGCCATCGACGTCGCCCGGACCCACGGCGGCCACCCCGGCGTAGTCGAAGGCGCGCTCGCCCAGCAGTCGGCCGTGGGCGTCGGCCAGCGAGCGCGTGCCGGTGACCGGCCCCCGTACGATGTAGGCCGCGCCGGCGTCGGTGGCCGCGCCGTCGTGGTGGATGGCTCCCACCACGAGATCGGAGATGCCGTCGCCATCGACGTCGCCGATGCCGCCGACCGCGCTCCCCGCGAAGTCGTCGGCGGCCGCCCCCAAGAGCCGCCCGTCGGGGCTGGCCAGCGCCCGCGCTCGGGTCAGGGGGCCCTGCAGGATGTAGACGGCGCCGGCGTTGCTGGCGAAGCCGTCTTGGTAGGTGGAGCCCAGCACGAGGTCGTCGTTGCCGTCGCCGTCGAGGTCGGTGAGCGCGACGCTCTCGCCCACCCGGTCGCCTGCGGCCTGGCCCCAGGCCACCCCGTCGGCCAGCGCCAGCGACAGGGCCCCGGACAGCGGTCCCAACAGCAGGTAGGCGGTGCCCGCGTCGAGGCCGGCGCTGTCGGCCTTCCATGCGCTCACGAGCAGGTCGCCCACGCCGTCCCCGTCCGCGTCGCCGCCTGCGACGCGGTAGCCCGCGCGGTCGCCGGGCGCTTCGCCGGTGAGCCACGCGTCGGCGTCACTCACGTCGCTCACGGTCGTGCCGGGGCCGTAGAAGATCCAGGCCGCGCCGGCGTCGGCGCCGGCGGCGTCGTTCTCGGGCCCGCCCACCACGAAGTCGTCGCGGCCGTCGCCGTTCACATCACCGAGGACCGCGAGGCTCGTGCCCGCGTGATCGCCCGCCGAGAGGCCGTCGATGCGTCCGTCGGCGCCCGACAGCGATTGGGGTCCGTCGGGGCAGGGATCGAGGTCGCCGTCGCAGTCGTTGTCGCGTCCGTCGCAGGACTCGGGTGCGCCGGGGTAGACCGCGCGGTCGCCGTCGTCGCAGTCGGCGTCATCGGCCACCACGCCGCCGCCGGGGTCGTCGCAGCGCAGCAGACCGGTCGCCGTGGCGTCGCCGTACCCGTCGGCGTCGGCGTCGGGGAACCACGCCCGGGCCGGCGTCTCGACGCTGTCGTCGTCGTCATCGGCGAGCCCGTCGCAGTCTTCGTCGGTGTCGCGGGCGTCGCAGACCTCTCGTGCGTCGGGCCGGACCGCGGGGTCGCCGTCGTCGCAGTCGGTGGCGTCGGCGGTGTGGCCGCTGGGCTGGGCGCAGGCGGCCCGCGGGGCCTCGGGGTCACCGAAGCCGTCGGCGTCGGCGTCGGCGTACCAGGTGGGGGCGTCTGCGGGCGGCCCGTCGTCGATCTCGCCGTCGCAGTCGTTGTCCTTGCCGTCACAGCGCTCGGCGAGCCCGGGCGCCCGGTCGGGGTCGGCGTCGTCGCAGTCGTCGGGCGCGGCCACCCCGTCGCCGTCTTCGTCGATGGCCCCCGCGCTGCCAGAGTCGGTGGCGGTCGGGGCCGCGCTGTCGGCGTGGGCCGCCGTGGGCGCCGCCTTGTCGCCGTCGCCCGCGCAGGCGGTCGACAGCGGGGCACAGATCAACAGGCAGAGGCGGCGCATGGCCCCACCGTAGCCTCATCGGGGGTGCCCTGCCTGTCGGGCTTGTGGGGGAGCGGGCCCGAGACTGTTGCGCGATTGCCACGGTCCCCGAGCAGGCGGCGGGCTCGCCTCGGTTATCGGGCCCGCCACGACCCGGAGCCCCTGTGCACAAGGCCGCCCTCGCGTCGCTCTCCTTGCTCACCGCCTGCGCGAGCGCCCCCGATCCGGTCGATCCGGGTGAATCCTACGCTCTCGGCGGCGCTGCGCCCGACGGCGCTGGCTGGTGGGCCGATCAGACCGCTGGCTCGGGTCGCTGTCAGCAGCTCGCGCCAGACGACGGCTGGTCTGCGGGCCTCGACCCCACGCTGATCGACCTCGACGACCCCTACGCGGGCACCGACGCTGGGCTGTCCCAGGTCGAAGACGCTGCGGCCGGCGCCCAGTCCTTCGATCCCATCTCCGCAGACCTCTGGATCGACGGGGCCGTCATCGCCAACGTGGGCTCGTCCCCCGACTCCGAGCTGTGGTTCGCAGACGGCGTCACGGTGATCCCCACGGTCGATCTCTCTGGGGGCGTCGCGGGCGCGCGCCCGGGTGACCGCGTGGCCTTCCACGTCAACGCCGTGAAGTCCGACTACGGCATCGCCAAGATCGCCGGCATCGACAGCTTCTCGATCCTCGACCGCGACAACCCGGTGGCCGTCTTCGAGGTGCCGTGGTCCGATCTGATCAACGACCACACGACCTGGCTCAACCACAACGTCTCGGTGGTGGGTGAGTTGCTGGCGCTCGAGGGCCCGTGCGGGGGCTCGGCCACCTGCTACAGCCTCGCGGGCGGCGACGACCAGGGCGCCACGATGACCCTGCGCGTGAGCAACTCCGCGCCCATGGGTGTGGGCGCGTGTGTCGAGCTCATCGCCCCCCTCGGCGAGTTCTCCGACGCCCCGCAGTTCAACATCGCCGCCCCTGGTGGCGACTCTCGATGGATCCGGAGGTTCTTCTGATGCGCGCCTGGATCCTTGCTCTTGGCCTGGTGGCCTGCACCACGGCCCGCGGCCCCGAAGACCCGGACTGGTACGACTCCGGCTCCGACCAAGACGTGGTCGAGCCGGTCGACTGGGACGCCGCCCCCTACGCCTTCCCCGCTGCGGGCGCGGTTGGCCTGCGCGACCTGCGGCACGGCATGCTGGGCTGCTACTCGCAAGAGACCAACGGCGACTGCGACGGCAGCTTCTCCAGCGAAGACGATCGCATCCGCATCTTCTGGGGCGAAGACGGCCGGTCTGACGAAGAGAGCTGCTACCTCGAGCGCTCCGCGCTGCTGCCGGCCGAGCTCGACGTCATGGTGACCGTGCGGCCGCAGTTCTACATGAAGGCCCGCAACTGCGAGTACCAGATCGGCATGGACGGCGCCGAGCCGGTCTACGAAGAGGCGAGCGACAAGTACTACGCCTCGTTCTTCGTCGAAGACGCCACGGGCGGCATGCTGGTCTTCGCCGACCAGCGCATCAGCCACTTCGACGCGGGCGACACCCTGCGCATGAAGGTGCGGTCGATCGGTCGGGCCTACGACATGGACGCCGTCTACGCCTACGACGTGCAGCAGGTGAACCGCGACGCCCGCGGGGTCGCCTTCCTCACGCTCGACCCCGACCAGACCCTCGGCCCCGACCAGCGCGGGCAGGTGGTGCGGGCGACCGGCGCGGTCATCACCGACCCCGACGACTTCGGCACCTTCACGGTGCAGTCCGAGGGCGGGGCCCCGGTCAACGTGCAGCTCAGCCTCGAGATGAACCGCCGCGGCGTCGCGTTCCCCATCGGGACCACGCTGCAGGTCACCGGGCCGGTCCTCTACAGCTTCTCTTCTCACACCATCGTCATCACCCAGGTCGGCCAGATCGAGGTTCAGTAGGCCCCCCGGCCTCGCCCCGCTGCCCGCCTGCGCGTCTCGTTTTCTTGGAGTCACCGTGAACCTGCTGCTGTGGGGCCTGCTCGCCCCCCAAGTCGCCCTCGCCCAGTCCACCGGGACCGACCTGGAGTACCGGGAGCCCGAGCTGGGCAAGAAGGACAAGGACACCCGCCTCGAGGTGAGCGGCGGCTTCGAGTCGGAGTGGCACGAGTACAACGACCTCGACTTCCGCACGCTCGACGAGTCGTCGGATCAGGCCATCCTCGACAGCGACGACCGCAACAGCCTCGCCTTCACCGGCGCGTTCCTGAACCTGGCCTACGACATCGACAAGCGCACGCGCTTCGGCGTGTCGGCCAGCCACCGGGGCCTGTGGGGCAACGACCAGATCGGCAACATCAACCGCTTCGGCGGGCTGTTCTACTTCACCGCGCTGTTCTTGCAGCACGAGATCCCCATGGGCGACCGGGCCGTGCGGGTGCGCGTCGGGCGCGAGTTCTACAGCATCGGCGGGCTGGGCGGCGCCCGTGACTACGTGCTCGCCGACGTCGTCGATCAGGTGCGCGTGCGCATCCCGCTGGGCGGCGCCGGCCACCTCGACGTCATCCCCGTGGGCGTGATGGGCTCGTCGAGCGCCAACGACGGCGCCAACTTCGTGAGCTTCATCGGCCAGAGCACCACCCAGACCCACGGCTTCCGCGGCGACCAGATGACCCGCCGCCACGGCGGCGTGCTGCACCTCGACGAGCTGGGCCCCGTCAACCTGAGCGCCTACGGCTTCTACACCGACATCGGCGCGCTCGGCTCGGGCTCCGACATCTCGTACAACGGTCGCCTGGGCAACTTCTCCGACAACGACTGGGTGGCCAACTTCGGCCTGCGGGCCGCCGCCGGCCTCGGCGTGGTGACCCCCTACGCCAGCGTCGATCTGTCGCGCGGGATCGACCGCAAGGAGCTGGTGGCAGCCGACATCGACACCAACGGCCTCGCCGCTGGCGCGGGCGTCATCCTCGACACCATCGACGACGGCGCCCCGGGAAAGAAGAAGAAGAAGAAGGATCCCGCCGGCGTCGATGGTGTCGAGG
>JBDQIL010000245.1:0-6384 GCA_040264415.1 Myxococcota bacterium | reverse complement strand
GGCGGCGGCGGTGACAACTACCGCGACGCCGAAGAGGTCGCCGCCCGCGCGGTCGAGCGCATGGTGCTCAACCGCGCCACCGCTGGCGGCTTCGAGGGAGGCAACGCGCCCGGCGTGGGCGGCGGCGCCACCCCAGAGGGCAAGGCCGACGGTGCAGCGGTCGGGGCCAGCGCCCAGTCGCCGACCAACCGACCCGACGACGCGAAGCGCGATCCCGAACCGGCCGCCGGCTACGCCGCCATGCGCAAGCAAGGCATGAGCCACATGGACATCGTCGAAGAGCTCGCCCGCCGCGTGGTCGATGCCACCGACTCGGCCCACGAGCACCGCATGAGCCGCTCCGCCGACGCCAAGTCCACCGTCTGACCGTTCCGCCGGGGCCTCGCGCCCGCCTCTCCCCCGCCGCTTCGGACGCGCTGTCATGTCCACGATCTTCGAAGAGCTCGCGGCGCGTCTCCGCCGCACCGACCTCCTGCTCCTGCGCGCGGTCCGCCGCCCGCGCGCGCGACCCGCGATGCGGGCGAAGGGTCAGTTCTGGGGGTCGGTGATCACCGACGACGAGGTCGACGCGCTGCTGCAGCAGCACGGCGAGATCGACCTGCCCCCGAGCCAGCCGGATGGCCTCGAGGCCGCCATCGGGCTCTCCGCTCGACAGCGCGACGACCCCTCGGGGCGCTTCGGGCGACTGCGCGAGGCCTTCGATCTGGTCGACGACGACGCCGACCTGGTGCTGCTCGCCCTCGCCCCCGAGATCAGCGCCGGCTACGGCCGCATCTTCGCCTACCTCAACGACAACCTGAACCAGGCCTTCCTCACCGTGGACCTGGCCACGCGGGTGCTTCGCACGCAGCGAATCGAGCGCCTGGCGCTGCAGTCGCGGCTGATGAAGTCCGCTCCGCTGATCCGCAACCGCTTGCTGCTGCTCGATCCGCCCGAGGGGGCCGAGACGCACACGGCGCGTCGGGTGCACCCCAGCGGGCGCCTGCTGGCCTGGCTGCTCGAGGGCAAGGGGCTGCCTGAGGGGGTCGGCTTCACCCCGCTGTCGACCGAGATCGCGCCCCTCATTCCGGCGCGCACGCGGGCGCGCATGGACGAGATCAAAGACGGCTTGCACGACCGCATCACGGTCGCGGTCATCGGCAGCACGGTGGGATCGCGCGAGGGGGCCGCGGTGGCGCTGGCGCGGGAGGCCGGCCGCCAGCTCGTGCGGGTCGACATGAGCCGCTGCACCCAGTACCTCGAGCAGCCCTGGGACCTCGTGCGCGAGCTGCTCCTCGAGGGCGCGCTGCCGTATGTCATCAACGTGCTCAGCACGGCAGAAGACCCGGCGCTGCGCAACCAGGTCATCCAGCTCGGCGGCGCACTGTCGATGTTGCCCTTCCCGGTGCTGGTGGGCGGCTCAGACCGCCGCGCCATCGAGGTGTTGTTGGGCACCGACCGGCCCAGCGTGACCGTGCAGGTCTACCGAACCGACCTCGACGAGCGGCTCGACGCCTGGCGTGAGGCCTTCGCCGAGCGCGGCTGGGGCGCCGACGTCGACACCAAGGTCACCGAGATCGCCGAGCGCTTCTACAGCATCGGCGGCACCACGCTCAAGCGGGTGCTCGACCGGGCGCAGGCCGAGTGCGGCGGAAGAGAGCCCCACCTCGACGCGCTGTACGCGGCGGCCCGAGAGTGCTCCCGCCCCGAATTCAAGGGCCTCGCGGAGTGCATCGTCCCCCGGTACCGGTGGGAGGATCTGATCCTGACCGAGAAGATCCAAGACCAGCTGCAGCACCTCATCGACACGCTCAAGTATCAGGAGACGGTCTACCACCGGTGGGGCGGAAGCCGGGTTCGGTCGCGGGGCTTCGGTGTGAAGGCGCTGTTCTCGGGCGGGCCCGGCACCGGCAAGACGATGGCCGCCGAGGTCATCGCCCACAAGCTGGGCCTCGACATGTACCGGGTGGACCTCTCCAGCGTCATCAGCCGCTGGGTGGGAGAGACCGAGAAGAACCTCAAGGAGATCTTCGACGCCGCCGAGGGCGGCACCGCGGTCATCCTGTTCGACGAGGCCGACGCCCTCTTCGGCTCGCGCGGCGACGTGAAGCAGGCGCAGGACCGCTTCGCCAACCAAGAGGTGAGCTTCTTGCTGCAGCGGCTCGAGACCTTCGAGGGCTGCGCGGTGCTCACCACCAACCTGCAAGAGAACATCGACGAGGCCTTCTTGCGGCGCTTCGGCGCCGTGATCGAGTTCCCGATGCCCACCGCGGTTCAGCGCCGCGCGCTCTGGCAGCGGGCGGTGCCGAAGGGCGCCCCGCGAAACCCAGACCTCGACACCGATCGCCTGGCCGACCAGTTCATCATCGCGGGTGGCAACATCGTGAGCTCGGCGCTGAACGCCTGCGTGATCGCAGCGCGGGACGGCGAACCCGTGGGGATGCGCCACGCGGTCGAGGCGGTGGCCCGCGAGATGGTCAAGATGGGCAAGCAGGTGAGCCGGGTGCACTTCGGCGAGTACTACGACCTCGTCTCGGATGTGCAGTGAGGCGCGCCTCGGCTACTTGACCGGTCCGTCGGGGCCCTCGACCGAGCCGTCTGCGTTGACGCGCATCACGCGGGCGCCGTAGCCGAAGCCCTGGGTGCTGCCGGGCAGTGAATAGCTGGCCGTGGTCTCGCCCGAGACCGCGACCTCTGCGTAGGCCAGCTCGCCGGCCGCACCATCAAAGCGGTAGGCGCCCGTGCCATCGAGGCCGAGCGACGCCGGCAGGCCGGCCTCGCGCTGCTGGGTGGTGGCCACGGTGGCCCGCCCTGCGGCCGTGACCGCGATCATGCCGTCGCTCTCGCCCTTCCAGGTGTACTCGTAGAGCATGCCGCCCGAGCTGCCGTACTTGCTGAAGAGCTCGAAGAAGGCCGGCGGGCCCTTGTGCCGCCACGCGCGACCCGGGTCGGCTCCCCCTCGCGGCGCCTGCATGCCCAACGGGGCGAGCGACCGCCGCACGATCTGACGCAGGATCTCTTGAATCTCGTTCTCTCGGAGGAGGTCTTTGCTCACGCCCTCGAGGTCGACCAGCTTGATGTGGCCGTCGCTGCGCACGATCACCTCGACCGTGGCCTCTTTCAGCTTGCGCTCGTACTCGCGCAAGATCTCCGCGACCTGATCTTGATCGGCGGAGACGGCGGCCCCGCCCATGCGGGCATCCTCCACCTTGCACGTGAGCTTCACGTCTTTGCGGACTGGCTCTCCCGTGCACACGTACTGCGCGGCGAGCTCGATCCGGAACATGCGGGCTTGCGCGTTCTCTCGCCCGAAGAACCAGATGACGGTGGGGCTGTCGAGCAGCATCTCGCTGACGAAGCGGTACGGCTCACCGCCGCTCCACTTCCAGGTGAGCGGACCGTCGGCGGACGGATCAGCCGCGGCGGCGGCGGCCGGGGCGGCGAGGGCAGCGGCGAGCAGGGCGGTATGGAACACGGTGCCTCCGGGGTCGTTGCTGGGGGCTAACCCAACGAGCCACCGGGGCTGTGGCGACGAAGACTCAGAATGTCAAGCCCACACCCAGGTTGGCCCCGAAGACCTCCTCGACGTTGCGCTCCGGCTTCTCGTCGTTCTTCGTGGCCTCGGCGAGGTCGCGCTGGAGGCTGCGGGGGCGAGCGATGGCGACGCCGCCGCGCAGGTCGAGGTCGATCATCGGACGAACGCGACCGCCAGCCTCGGGGAACGGGGGCTGGATGGCCCAGCCGAAGTGCGCCGTGGTCTGCCAGCCGTGCGGGATGTTGGTCCACCCCCACTGGGCGGCGAAGCGCGGCCCGAAGCCGATGCCGGCGTCGCGCCCCAGCACCACGCCCGCGCCCAGGTACAGGTGCCGGTTGAAGGTGCGGGCGTTGTAGACCTCGGTGATCGACTCGCAATTCTGCCCCGTGTCGGGCTCGCCGTCGCCGTCGGTGTCGAAGGACTCACAGTTCTTGATGCGAGCCGTGTAGATGTCCTCCTCCTTCTGCTTGCCGGGCGTCTGGTAGTACTCCTGCCACTTGGCGTTCTTGCCGACGTTGTAGCCCCACTCGGCGCCGAAGTTGACCATCAGGCGGTTGTAGTGGCCGCGCAGCTCGAAGTCGAAGGGCACCATGGCGGGCTCCTTCTCGACCGCGAGGCGGTTGGTGTTGGCCACATCACCCGGGGCGAGCGACGACTCGTCTTCGACGTTGGCGTCTACGGTGGGCGTGGCGCCGTTGTAGAGCAGGCCGGTGCTGAACAGGAAGGCGAACCGAACCGGGAAGGAGTCCTTGCCGCCGCTGATGAACGTCAGCTGGGCGCGCTCGGGGTCGTACTTCCAGATGAAGACCGCGTTGGGCGAGCCCTTCTCTGGCACGGCGATGTAGAGGTCGGCCTTCTCGTGGAGCTTCTGGTAGATGGCGAGGTAGTTGAGGATGTCGCCGTCGAGGGCCGGCAGGCACGCGTACGGATCGAGGAAGAGCTGGTCGATGAACTCGATGCCCATGCGCTTCCGGGCGGTGTCGCGGATGAAGTACGCCTTGTCTTCGATGTTGGTCAGCGCGAGCCGCTCCGACAGCCCGTGGCCGGTGTCCTTCCGCTTCAGGTAGACGTCGTTGCGTCCCAAGAAGAGGTCGGTGCGGGCGTTCTGGTCGAGTTCGACCGGCAGGCCGTTGATCAGCACCTCGTAGGCCTCATTGAAGACCTCGGGGTTGTAGACGTTCTCCTGCTCGAAGTCCAGCTTGTAGCTCGGGAACCCGCCCTGCTCGAGGCGCGCACGGATGGCGTCGATGGGGGCCTTGGCCTCGGGGTACGAGGCCAGGTTTCCGGCCAGCCCAGGCTCGCGGTAGGCCAACAAGGCCGCCTGGTAGAAGAAGAAGTTGACGGTCTGCCCGCCGATGACCTCGAAGAAGGGTGGCCCCGTGTTGTCAGCGTTGAAGCTGGCATACCCGATCGCCGCATAGAGCATGAAGATGGGCTTGCGTAGCTCGGGCCGGTCTACGAACCACAGGGCGTCCGCGAGCTGCCGCAGGCCATCGGCCACCTGGTACCACTGCGACGAGGTGTACGACTCCCAGGGCAGGCTGAGCACCTCGATGGCGCGGGCCTCGACCTGGATGGCGTTGACCTCGGGCACCACGGCGGGCTGGTTGGCCGGGATGACGGTGCGGTCAGGCACCTTTCGGCCGTTCTGGTAGAGGTCGACCTCGGGGAAGAACCAGGCCTCGGGTCGCGCGATCCGGCTGCGCACGTTGCGGCGGACGGTCTCGTCCATGAAGTCGGTGTCTTTGCCCGGCCACTTCAGGACGATGACGCGCGCGAGCATCTCGCGCCGCTTGCGCTCTTCTTCCGCCTCGACCCGCTTGTCCTCTTCGGACTTCTCCTCGTCGGACTTCTTGTCCTTCTTCTTCTTGTACGCCCGCGCGTCGGGGGCATAGGCATCCGACAACGCCGACGACGGCGCATCGCCGGCGAGCGCGGGCGCGGAGAGCGCGCCCAGCGAAGTGAGACAGAGGATCAGCAGCGCCCGCAGCAGCATGGGAGGCTCCCCGAGGTGGCGAGCCAGCCTATCACGCGGTCAGGTGCAGATGGCCTGGGTGCCGGTGATCGAGCAGGACACGCTCATGCCGCCGGAGACTCCGTTGAAGGTCGCCGCGCTGGTGCCCTGGAAGACGAGCTTGCAGGACGAGCTGGGCACACCAGAGAACACGGCCATTCCGTTGGTGAGCGTCTTGCGCTGGCGGTAGCTGGTGCCCGAGCACTGCACCATCACCGCCGTGATGCCGGCGTGGTCGCTCTTCAAGCGCACGTTGAGGGTGCCCGAGGGGGTCTTGGGGGCAGCGGCGGGCTTGCTGGCGGCGGGCTTGGAGGAGGTCGTGGCGCGTCTCGGGGCCGGCTTGGGGGCTGGCTCGGGAGCCGGCTGCCCGGTGTCGGCCGCCCGCTCGCGCTTCTTGCGACGCGGGGGCTCGTTGGTGACCACGGCCGCGCCGTCGTTGGCGCCCGTGGTGGACGGCCCCGGCCCGACCGGATCCTGGCCGGGCCGCAGCCACACGGCCACCGTGATCGCGATGCCCATCAGGAAGATGACCCCGAGCACGACCGCATAGACGCGCTGAGACTGGGTGCGGCTGGCCTCGCGCCCGCCGCCGCCGGCGTCGGCCGGCTGGGCGCCAGCCACCTGGAAGGGCGTCTGCGCGCCGCCGTACGAGGCGATGGGCCCCTGCACCATGGGCTGTTGCGGCTGTGGCGCGCCCATGGGCGGCGCCATGGGGCCTCGCTGCGGCATCCCAGGTGCCGTGTGCATGCTCGGCGGCGGGGGCGGCCCCGATGGCGAGAAGGCCGGCGACGGAGGCCCAGCGGGCGGGCGGCCCATCGCGGGTGGGGGCGGCGGCGCGCCCCCACCCGCGATGGGC
>JBDQIL010000244.1:0-6421 GCA_040264415.1 Myxococcota bacterium | reverse complement strand
TTGGACCGGCCGCCATGCCGCGCGCCCCTCGTCGGCCACCAAGACCACGCCGACGTTGTCGAGGCGGGTGACCAGGAAGTCCTGCGGGATGACCACCGTGTCCTCGGCGACCGGCTGGTCGATGGAGACGCTGGCGATCATGCCCGGGAGCAGGCGAAGGCCCGGATTGGGCACCTCGACCTTGGCCATGAAGGTGCGGGTGCGCAGGTCGGCGGCGGGGTCGATGTGGACCAGGGTGCCCGCCATGGGCCCGCCGCGGGCGTCCGCGGTGACCGACACCGCCATGCCGGGGCGGACCGCGCCGACGTCCTTGTCGGAGACCGACACCGACACCCGGATGGGGTCGAGCTGGACGATGCGAGCCACCGGTGAGCCGGGGTTCACCACCTCACCCTCTTCGAGCTCGATCTGAGCGAGGCGGCCCGCGAAGGGGGCCGACACGATGGAGCGAGCGAGCTGAGCCTGGGCGAGGTCGAGCCCGGCCTTCGCGACCGCGACCTCGGCCTTCGCCCCGTCGACCTGCGCGGCCGCTCCGAGATCGCCGAGGGCCTCGATCCGGCGCAGCTGCTCCTGGGCCAGCGTCAGCCGGGCGGCGGCCTGGTCGCGCTGGGCCACGTAGACGCGGGTGTTGACCCGCGCGATGGTCTGACCGCGCCGCACCTCGTCGCCGCTCTGGGCCTGAACCGACTCGACGAAGCCGCCCATGGCGGCGCCGAGCACGGCGTCGCGGGCGCCCACGACCTCGCCGGGCAGCGAGAGGGTCAGGCGCGCGTCGGAGCGAGCGATGGTCGCTGTCTCGACCCGGACGCCGGGCGCCTGCGGGGGGGAGACGGCGCCATCGGACGAACCGTCGGCGCTGTGTTCAGCGGTCGCCGCGCCGCAGGCGGCGAGCAGGACCATGAAGAAGGGCAGGGGACGCATGGCTTCACTCCCTGGGCTGGATGCCCGAGAAGAAGATGTCGATGAGCTGGGCGGGGACGTCGGCCTCGGACTGCATGCCGTACAGCGCCGCGAGCGTGTGTACGTGCAGCATGCCGACGAAGGCGACCGCGAGGTCGAAGGGGGGGAGGTCGCCGCGTACGGCGCCGGTCCGCTGCCCCTCGGAGATGATGCGGCCGAGCAGCTCCAGCATCTCCATGTGCAGCGAGAGCAGATCGACCGACGGCGTGCCGTCGTCGGGGGTGTGATGCTCGGCGGTCAGGATCAGTCGCACGCCCTCGGGCTGCTCTCGGGCGCGGTCGAGCATCACGCGGGCGAAGCGCTCGAGGCGCTCTTGGGGCGGGCCGGGGGTGGAGACCACCTCGGAGAGCACCTCGACCACCGCGCGCAGTCGGGTGTGGACCGCCTCGAGGTAGAGATCCGCCTTGCTGCCAAAGTGGTAGTAGAGCGCCGGCTTGGTGCACCCCACCCGCTCCACCACCTCTCGCACCGACACCGACCCGAAGCCGCGCTCCGCGAAGAGCGTGACCGCCGCGTCGAGAATGCGCACGCGCAGGTCGCCCGCGGGGCGGGCGTCAGCATTGTTTCGTGATTCCGGGGACATGCGCCCTCGCGGTCGGTCTGAATAGCGACCTACCGACCGGTAGCTAACCCTGGAACACGCGGCCGCAAGCGCGGTCGGTGGGGAAGGTCGCGGCGCGGTACGGCGACCCGCGTGGCCGCCTGCAGCCGGCGCGGGCTACACTCGGCCGGTCCCGCCCCGCGCCAGGCGCCAAATGGCCTCCCGCCTCCAGAATCAGACCAACGACCTCTTCGCCCGCTTCAGGCGGCAGGGGGACGTGTTCCTGGCGGTCGCGCTGGTGGCCTTCCTGGTCATCATGATCCTCCCGGTCCCCTCGTGGGTCCTGGACATGCTGCTGACCATCAGCATCTCGACCAGCCTGCTCATCCTGCTCACGACCTTCTACGTCAAGCAGCCGGTGCAGTTCTCGATCTTCCCGACGATCCTTCTGGCGACGACGCTCTACCGGCTGAGCCTCAACGTCGCGAGCACGCGGCTGATCCTGCTCCATGGCGGCGACGGAGAGGGGGCGGCCGGCGCCATCATCAAGACCTTCGGCAAGGTCGTGGTGGGCGGCAGCTACATCGTCGGGCTCGTCGTCTTCATCATCCTCATCGTCATCAACTTCGTCGTGATCACGAAGGGTGCGGGCCGGGTCGCCGAGGTGGCCGCGCGCTTCACCCTCGACGCGATGCCCGGCAAGCAGATGGCGATCGACGCCGAACTGAACGCGGGCATGATCGACGAGCGCCAGGCCCGGCAGCGGCGCGACGCCATCACCCGCGAGGCCGACTTCTACGGCGCCATGGACGGCGCATCGAAGTTCATCCGGGGCGACGCGATCGCCGGCATCATCATCACCGTCGTCAACATCCTCGGCGGGATCCTGATCGGGGTCGTGCAGGAAGACATGACGCTCGGCCAAGCGGCCGAGGTCTACACCATCCTCACCGTGGGCGACGGGCTGGTGAGCCAGATCCCCGCGCTCATCATCTCGGCAGCCGCCGGCATGTTGGTCACTCGGGTCGTGGATGACGACGAGAAGGACCTCGCGAGCCAGTTCGGCCAGCAGCTCTTCAGCTCGTCCCGGGCCCTCGCGCTGCTCAGCATCGCCCTCTTCCTCTTCGTGCCCATGCCGGGCTTCCGCGTCCCGTTCGCCATCATGGGCGCGATCGCCGGCGTGGTCGCGTGGCAGGCCAGTCGCGCCGAGAAGGCCGACCCCGACCAGCTGATGATCGACGACATCGCGCAGAACTCACGGGCAGCCGACCACGAGCCGCCCGTGGAGATGCTGCTCAAGGTCGAGCCGGTGGCGGTCGAGCTCGGCGTCGACCTGATCACCCTGGTGGACGAGCGCAAGGGCGGCAACCTCGTCGAGCGCATCCAGCGCATCCGCCGTCAGATCGCGCAAGACCTGGGCATGCTGGTCCCGCCGGTGCACCTTCGGGACAACCTGCGCCTCGAGGGTGGCGAGTACCGGGTGCTGCTGCGGGGCGAAGAGGTGGCTCGAGGTAGCGTGATGCCGCGGCAGCTCCTCGCCATCAACCCTGGCGACGCCTCTCCGGGGCTCAAGGGCATCGAAGGCAAGGATCCCGTCTTCGGCCTCGAGGCTCTCTGGGTGCCCGACGACGCCCGCCTGCAGGCTCAGACCATGGGCTACACCGTGGTCGATGTGCCGACGGTGGTCACCACGCACCTCACCGAGATCATCCAGCAGCACGGCCACGAGCTGTTCAGCCGCCAGCAGCTCGCCGACATCCTCGAGCGGGTCCAGCAGAACAACCCCAGGCTGGTCGAGGACATCATCCCCGAGCCGCTCAGCCGCAGCGTCGTGCTCAACGTCTTCCGAAACCTGCTGCGGGAGTCCATCAGCATTCGCGACGCGCAGACGATCCTCGAAGCGCTCGCCGACCACTGCGGGCGTGTCCAAGACGCCGACGTGCTCACCGAGTTCGTGCGTCAGCGCCTCGCCCGCCACATCACCCACCGCTACAGCGACGACAACGGCACGGTCCACTACATCGGCTTGGCCCCCGACGCCGAGCAGGCCATCTCGAACGGTCTGCACGGGGGCGAGGGCGGCTCGATGAACCTCACCTTGGACCCCCAGGCGGCGCGCAAGCTGCTCACGGGCCTGCGCGATGCGGCAGAGTCGTGGCGCGGCAGCGAAGACGTCGTGGTCCTCTGTCCCCCGCTGGCCCGCGGCCCGCTCCGTCGCCTGACTGAGAAGGTGGTGCCCCGGGTCCCGGTGCTCTCGCCAGCGGAGCTCATGCCCACCGTCCGCCTCGAGCGAGTCGCAGCGGTGTCGCTGCGAAACGCCCCCGCCCCCTCACGTTGACCTTGTACCCGCTACCGGTTGTGGCGTATCAACAGCCTGACCCCGTCCGCGCGCGCGTCGAGAGCGACCGCGCCCCTTCCCCCTGAGGAGCAGCCCCCGCGGGTATGGCAGGAATGGCCGGCCCGCCGGTGAGCGCCGCATCGACGGCCTCACCCGCAACGAGATGTGCGAGTCGTACCACGACCGCATCGTGCTGGTGGCGCGCCGCGTGGCGGAGCGCCTGCCCGCGTCGTGCGAGCTGCAGCTCGACGACCTCGTCGGCTTTGGCGCCCTCGGGCTGCTCGAGGCCTTTGAGCGCTTCGACGAGTCGCGGAACATCCTGTTCTCGACCTTCGCCGAGTACCGCGTCCGCGGCGCGATGATGGACGCGCTCCGCCAGAACGACTCCTTCACCCGGTACCGCCGGCAGATGTCCCGCGATCTGAACTACGCGGTGGATGACCTCACCCGGGGGCTCGGCCGCAAGCCAGAGCCTGAAGAGGTGGCCGAGCACATGGGCCTCGACATCGAGACCTATTGGCACACGGTCCGCACCACGCAGCCCGTCAGTCACGTGAGCATCGACGAGGGCGCCCCAGACGACGCGGACGGCGGCGTTCGTCCGCTGGCCCAGATCCTCGTGGGCTCCGACGGCGACGAGCCGTACCGCAACATCCTGAATCGTCAGGCGCGCGATCGGCTGCAGGAGGCCATCCGAAGTCTGTCAGCCCGCCGACGCCAGTGCATCGTGCTCTACTATGGCCGAGGCCTTACGTTGAAGGAGATCGCCGAGGTGTTTGACGTCACTCCGTCCCGCATCTCCCAGATCCTGAGCGCGGCACGCCGCGACCTGAAAGAACGGCTCGAAGATCAGATCACCACCGCAGACCTCGCCTGGGACAGCCAGCGTGGGGCCGAAGCGCTGTAGAGGAGGACCGCTTGGGCAGTCACGACATCTATCCGACGCTCTCAGCCGCGTCGGCGACGTGGCGCGAGGTGGAAGTGGTCAGCCACAACCTCGCGAACACCAACTCGACCGGGTTCAAGGAGCAGCTCGTCGGCTTCGAGCTGCAAGACCGCGGCGATCTCCCGCTCGAGTCGTCGTACGTCAAGGTGAACCCCGCCGGGTCCGACCTCACCGACGGGCCCATCCAACAGACGGGCGTGTCCACGCACGTCGCGCTGCGCGGCGAGGGCTTCCTCCTCGCCGAGACCGAGACCGGCGAGCTCGCCCTGGTGCGCTCTGGTGAGCTGCGCCTCGACAACCAGGGCTACCTGGTCACGAACCGAGGCGAGCCGGTGCAGGGCCGAAACGGGCCCATCCGGGTTCCAATCGGGGAGCAGGTCGACATCGCCCAAGACGGCACCGTGACCAGCCGCCGCGACGACGGGCAGCAGCTCTCGGTCACCCCGCTCGACCAGCTCCAACTCGTCACGGCCGACGAGCTCGAGCCGCTCGGGGGCACCCGCTGGCGGGCCGTGGGTCCGCTGCGGCCCGCCGAGAACGCCTCCGTCATTCAAGGAGCCCTCGAGGGCTCCAACGTCGACTCCATCAGCGGCATGGTTCAGCTGATCCAGGCCAGCCGGCACTTCGAGATCTACCAGCGAGCCATGCGGGCCTCCGACGAGCTCGACGGCCGCATCTACAACACCGTGAGGGGCTGATATGCGCGCGCTCTACACCGCAGCCACGGGCATGAACGCCCAGCAGACGCGGATCGACAACATCGCCAACAACCTCTCGAACGTCTCCACCACGGGCTTCAAGAAGTCGCGTGAGAGCTTCGAGGATCTGGTCTACCAAGACATGCCGGTGGGCTCGTCGAGCCTGATCAACCAGCGCCCCACGTCGCTCCAGGTGGGCACCGGCACGCGCCTGGTCGCCATGAACCGCGACTTCTCCACCGGAGACATGACCTACTCGGGCAACGAGCTCGACGTGGCCATCGGCGGACGCGGCTTCTTCGTCATCGAAGACGCCAACGGCATGCAGCGCTACACGCGCGACGGCCGCTTCCACCGCAACTTCAACGGCGAGATGGTGACCGGCGCGGGCCTCTCGCTCTCGCCGGCCGTCTTCATCCCCGATGACGCCGAGCTGGTCACCATCGAACAAGACGGCACGATCAACGTGCAGTTCAAAGACGAGACCGATCTGGCCACCATCGGGCAGATCCAGCTCGTCGAGTTCGTCAACCCCGCCGGCCTCCGGAGCAACGGCGGGAACCTCTTCCAGGCCACCCCCGAGAGCGGCCAGCCCCTCGACATGGACCCCGGCGACGGATTCGTGAACCTGCAGCAGGCCTTCACCGAGTCCAGCAACGTCGATGTCGCCGAAGAGCTCATCAACATGATCGTGGCCCAGCGGTCCTTCGAGCTCACCTCGAAGGTCGTCGAGACCTCCGACCAGATGCTCTCCACCGTCAACCAGCTCAAGCGCTGAATCGCGCCCGGAGCCTGCCCTGTTCGCCCTGATCGCCGCTTTCGCAGCCGCGCCGGCCGTCGCGTCGCTCCCCCCGGAGCGGGTGGCCGAGGCCGTCCGTGTGCACGTGAGCGACCGGCTGGACCTGCCGTTGACCGACGTCGAAGTGGCCCACTTGGGG
>JBDQIL010000243.1:0-6427 GCA_040264415.1 Myxococcota bacterium | reverse complement strand
GTCCTGCGGGGCGGCCTCGCCGTCGAGGGCCCGCGAGCGGGCCGCGGCCGCCGCGCGGATCCGGTCGAGGTAGGTCGCCCAGGCCTCGAAGGCGCGCCAGGGGGCGGGGGCGCCCATCAGCACCTTGACCAAGCCGCCCAGCCTCTGGATGGCGTCCAAGCGCGCGCTGCGCAGCGCCTGCATCTTCTTGACCCACTTCTTGTTGGTGGCCGCGCGGTCGCCGCTGAAGTCGTCCACGGCGGACTGCGCCTCCGTCAGCGCGCTCTGGGCGCTGCTGACCGCCGTGAAGGCCGCGGTCACGCCCCCGTCGGTCGGGTCGAGGGCCAGCTTGTCGATGGCCAGGGCCCACACCCGACGCCAGGTGCCCGCCGAGAGCAGCTGGGCGTCCTCGACGCCCGTCGGCCCCCAGGTGGGATCGCAGAGGTCGCGGTCCTCGAGCTGGATGGAGACGGCGTCGAGCACTCGCTGGAGGCCCATGATGATCTCGGCCAGCGTCGAGACCATGCCCGCGTGGGGCGCCCCCCCCTGCGGGTCGGTGTCGTCGTCGGGCGCCGGCGGGTTGGTGAGCGCGTCCCAGTCGGTGACCACCCCCGAAGCCGCTTGCAGCGCGCCCCGCAGCTGAAGCAGCGCCTTGCGCTCCTTGTCGGCCTGGTCGAGGGTGTCGCCCGACAGCGCCACCGCCGCGCGCACGCCGCCCACGCTGCCGGAGGCGGGCTCGAGCGGCGCCGCGGCCGAGGCCACGGCCTTGAGCGCCTTGCCGATGCCCGAGCTCTCGTCCATCAGGCCCGCGTCCACCGCAGAGGCCTTGGCGCGGTCCCACCAGCCCTTGGTCAGCAACAGCGGGCCCGGGTGGGTCCAGCCGGCGTCGTAGGCCTTGGTGTGCTTGCGGTTCGCCTTGTCGTAGCGCTGCTTGCGGGCGACCGTCTTGCGGACGAACTCGCCCCCCGGGATGAGGTCGGTGTGAGCGCCGAGGCGGCTCTGCGGCGCGTCGTCGTCGTGGGGGTCGCGATCGCGGGCGTGGTCCATCAGGAACTCGCGCAGCACCGAGACCGCCACGTCCTCGCGCTCCAGGTCGGCGCCGGTGTAGCCCCGATCGATGATGAAGCGCGCCGCCAGCGGGTCGTTGTCCTTGGCCAGGATGACGATGTAGGTCTTCGCGTAGAAGGGGCTCTGCAAGAAGATGAGCTGCTGGGCGACCATGCTGCCGGCCTTGGCGTCGGCCAGGGTCTTGCGGGCCTGGTCCATCTTCGAGAACTCGATGTTGGCGATGACGACCTTCCCGGCCACCTCGACCGCGGTCTTGGTCACCAGGATGCCCACCTCGACGGCGGCCGCGATGGGCGCGCCCAGGCCCGAGACCTTGGCCACGCCCACCGCGCCGGCGGCCACGTCGAAGGCCGCCGAGGTGACGTTGAGGGCCTCGATGGTGGAGTTGTGCTGTCGCTGGTCGACCTCTTGGCCCAGGGCCCGCTCGAGGTTGCCGCCGCGGGCCCAGGTCTCCCAGTTGCTGTCGCGATCCGAACGCCGCCCCTGCTCCTCTTGCTGCATCCCCAGCGTCTTGAAGCGCCACTGCTGCTGCTCGACCAGCGCGCGGATGGCGTTGGCGAGCTTGAGGATGGCGATGCCCAGCCCCAGCCCCGGCACGATCTTGGCTGCCTCGGACGAGCTGAGCGAGCTGCCGTTGGCGACCATCTCCGCGAAGGGCGACTTGGCCGCGTCCGAGGCGCTGGTGACGTGCTTGATGACCGCGTCGCTCAGCGCGAGGCCCTGGGTGAGCGTGGTGCCCAGGGTGCTGATGGCCGTCGAGGTGTGGTCGAGCGTGCGGTGGATGTGCTCGAGGTTCCACTCGTCGGGTCGGGTCTTGGTCAGCTCCTCGCCCAGGCTGGCGGCGGTCTCGAGGCTGCCGGTGTACCCGGAGAGGAACGCGCCGATGTCCTTGGCGAAGGCCTCGCCCGAGTAGGCCACCGTGGTCGGGCCGCCGCCCTCGATGGTCCCGACGCTGGACTGCACCGAGGCGACGTTGCCCGCCATGGTGCCGGCGAACGACAGCACCGCCTTGAGGGCCAAGATGCCCTCTTTCACGCTGAACCACTGATCTTCGGCGTAGCGACCCTTGAGCAGCTCCTCCTTTTGGAGCTGACGCTGGGTGCGGCGCCAGGCCTGCAGCTCGTCCACGAAGCGGGGCGGCCACCAGGTCTTGGGGATGTCCCCGAAGGCGCCCTCCACCTCTTCGGGCGTGCCGCCGAGGTCGCGGATGGCCTCGGCGCGGCGCGTCGCCGCGTCGATGACCTCCTTCATCTTGCGGAGGTCCTCCTCTGGGACGGCCTCGGCCAAGGCCGGGTCGAAGGGATCGAAGCGCCCGAGCCCGCCGAGCGAGTGGCTCTCGAGGGCCTCGGTGAAGGCGGCCAGCTCGCGCTCACGCGTCTCGGTGTCGGGCTGCAGCTCGTCGCGCATGCCCTCCTTGACGCCATCGTCGTCGATGAGCAGCCGGGCGAGCCGCTGACGCGCGCGCTGCCAGGGCAGCAGACCCTCGGGGACGACGTCCTGCCAGCGCTTGGTCTCGACGTACAGGTGGAGCTGGTCCCACGCCGCCTGGTCGGACTCCTCGAGGGGTCCCGGGATCAGCCCGCGGGCCTGCTCGAGCGCCACGCGCTGCGCCCGCGCCTCGCGGCGGAGCTCGGGGATCCGGTCGAGCACCGTGACCATGTCCTCGAGCAGGGAGGTCTGGCCGCGCGCGTGGATGGCGATGACGTCGTCCCACTGGTCGACCGACTGCAGGGTGCGGCGGTCGGCGCGGGCTTCCTTGGAGGACACGCCGCGCGCGGCGTACCACGCGCGGGCCTCGTCAAAGGCGTCGTCGAAGGCGGTGAGCGAGCTGCTGCCGGTGACCTGGAGCCGGCGGAGCGCCATGGCGCTGCGCAGCAACTCATGGAAGTCACGCTTGACGGGAGGAGGAGATGAGACGCTCATGGCGGACTCCGATGACTCAGCTGAGGTGGGAGCGCACCGCCGCGAGGCTGCTCGTCAGGGTCTGGCCGACCTTCGTGCTGGTGTACGGGCTGGCGTCGAGCACCGCGAGGACCGGGTCGCTCGCGACGTCGCGACCGTAGGCGTCGAGGAGCTTCAGGACCGCTCGCTTCGCAGCGGCGTGCCCGGGGTCGAGCGACACCGTCTCGAGCAGGACGTCGAGTGCGTCGGTGAGCTCGTCGGCGTGGTCGCCGAGCTTGGCGCGCACCGCGGTGGCCGCCTCGGGGTCGTCGAAGTCGTCGAGGAGGCCGCGCGCGGTGGCCTCGAGGGCCGCCTCGACCTTGGTGGCCGCGTCGCGCCACGCCAACCGCGCAGCCTGCAGCTGCACGAAGCTGCCGGTCGGGCTTCGGACCTTGATGGTCGGGGCAGACGACCCGGTGGGCAGGCCGCCGGAGGGCAAGGGCGGCGCCTCGGGGATGACCGGTTCGTCCACCTCCGAGAGCGTGTCGAGCTAATCCAAGCCGCCCAGGTCGAGGTCGTCGGGCAGGTCGAGGTCGTCGAGGGGCGACGCGATCTCCTTCTTGAGCGGCGGGCCGGGCAAGGCCTCCACCAGCAGGCCGAGCCACGACACCTTCTCGGGCGACGGGCCACCGCTCGTTCCACCGCTGGGCATCTCGTCTCCAGGCGAGCAGGCCCGTCGAGCCTACCGCAAGGAGGCGCCCAGGGCGGGCTCGGTCGCCACCCCGACCGCGAAGCGGCGACCCCGAGGGGTCGCCGCGGCGGACGGTCACCCCAACGCGCTACTCGCCAGCGAGCGCCGCGTCGGCCGCAGCCAGCACGCTGAAGTAGTCGCTGGACGCGCTCGTGACCTCCATGTTCTCGTCGAGGAGGACGATCGACGGGTAGCCGCGGGGCCGCATCCAGTCGGTGATGATGCCCTCGTCGTCGAGCAGGACGGGGATCTTCTCGTGGGGGTAGCGGTTGAACCAGCCCTCGATGGTGGACTCGGTCGGCGCGCGGCCGGAGCTGTTCGCGTCGAGGGCGGTGACCCAGTAGATGTCGCCCGCCTCGACGGCCTCGGGGATGCTCGAGATCCAAGGGTAGCTGCGCGAGTACTGATCGAAGTAGCTGTTCTTGCCATCGAGCAGCTTGGCCAGCTCATGGCAGTAGCCACACCAGTCGCCCGACAGGTCCAGGAGGACGTACTTGCCCTGCCCCGCGAAGTCGTAGAGATCTACGATCTCGCCGTACTGGTCTTGCAGCTGGAACCGGGGCGCGAGCTCGTAAGGGCGCGCCCGCGTGCTGTCCGACTCGGGCATGGCGTCTTTGTTGGGGTTGTAGGGCCAGCCGCCGGCGTAGATGAGGCTGTCGGGGTCGGCGGGGTCAGAGCCCTCGGTGAGCTCCCACGCGTCCTGGTAGCCGTCGTCGTCGGTGTCGTTGGACAGGGGGTCGAGCCCCTGCTCGACCTCGTCGCTGTCGGAGAGACCGTCGTCGTCGGAGTCGGCGCTGTTGGGGTCTGTGCCCAGCGCCGCCTCGTCCTGGTCATAGATGCCGTCGCCGTCCGAATCGACCGGCGGCTCCTCGCTCTCGTCGTCGTCGTCCGACTTCGCGTCGCAGGCGACCGACAGCGCAGTCGTCAGCAAGAACAGAGAGGTGAGGGTGCGTAGCGACATGTTGGGGCTCCGGAGCACGGGTCGAGGGGACGAACTGCGTGCTCTACGAGTACCCGAGGATCGACGGGGGCGTCAGGATGGATTGTGAAGGGAATGCCAGGACCCAGAGTGCGTCCAGAAGCCGTGGTGGGACGGCGTCCCACCGAAACACCGGCTCGCGCCCACGCCCCGCGCGGGCCGCCCTCTGACCCCGGGCCGACAACCCCGGGTTTCACCGAGCGACCCAGGCGCGCGGCGGCCCCCAGCGGCCCCCAGCGGCACGCGTCGGGGGAGCGTGGCCGCGGCGTGGGCGGGGCAGCCTGTCGGGCCCCGATCACCCACCCAGGGGTGCCGTGATCCGGCTGCCGCACCGCCGACGGCCGCTCAGGAGCTGCTAGCTACACTGACAGCTGTCGATGTCGCCACCGGTGGAGCTGTAGGTCTCGGACGCGCTCCAGCCGATGTCGGTGCACATGTCGGCGCAGGCCGCGTCGGACACGGTGCTGGCGCCGTCGCAGGTGCAGTTGACCTCGTGGTCGTACTCCACGGCGGTCCCGTCGGTGAAGCCCTCGGCCTGGCACATCGTGGTGCACTCGTAGGCGACCTCGGTGCCACCGGGGCCGTCACTCTCCGAGTCTTCGACGCCGGAATCGGCGGCGCCCGAGTCGTCGTCCTTGTCGCCGCAGGCGGACAGGGTGATGGCGAGGGTGGCGAAGAGAAGCGCGCGTACAGTCATGGGACCTCCATTGAGCCGCGTCGATCGCACGTCCTCCCGCCGCTGTCGATAAACTGTACAACGGGCTGATCGCGCGCATCCTCGACGCTCGGACGGGCGTGCCACACTGGGGCGATGCCGGCCCCTCCCCCACCCAGCGCCCTGGCCCGATGGATCGGCACGCCGCGAGGGATCTGGCTGTTCGCGGGCCTGTACTTCGCTTGCTACGTCCCCTACACGGCGATCACCAAGGGCGTCTCTGGCGGCGCCTGGCCCGGAAGCGATGGCGTCGCCGGCGTCACCCTGCTGCCGGTGGCCAACCTCTCCGCCTTGGGCGCGCTCCTCGTCTTCTTGGCGGCCACCGGGCTGTGGCGCGACATCGGCCGGATCCACCTCGGCGCGCTGCGGCTGCCCGCGCCGTCGGGCGCGACCCTGGCGTCGGGCGCGTGCACCGCCGTCATCCTCACCACGACCACCCTCGCCTACACCTTCGACGGCGTGTCCATCGTCTTCGTGATGCTGCTCATGCGCGGCGGCGTGTTGGTGATGGCGCCGCTCATCGACGCGGTCACTGGCCGCGCCACCCGCTGGTTCTCGTGGGTGGGGCTGACGCTCGCCCTGGGGGCCCTCATCGTCGCCTTCTCCGAGAAGGGCGGCTACGCCATCACCCTGGGCTGCGGCGTGAATGTCGCGCTCTACCTCGGCGCCTACTTCGCGCGGCTGCGACTCATGAGCCGCTTCGCCAAGTCGCCCGACCCCGCCACGACCCGGCGCTACTTCGTCGAGGAGCAGCTGGTGAGCACGCCCCTGTCGGTCGTGGCCCTCGTCGGGCTGGCGCTGGTGGGCCCGAGCGCCCTCGCCCAGCAGGTGCAGGCGGGGTTCTCGACCCACCTCGAGTCGGGCCTGCTGATCGAGACGGTCCTCATCGGGGTGCTCTCGCAGGGCGTGCTGCTGTTCGGATCGCTGGTCTTCCTCGACCCCCGCGAGCACACCTTCAGCGTCCCGGTGAACCGGAGCGTGAGCATCCTCGCGGGGGTGCTCGCCGCGCTCGCGTTGGCCGCCACCCTGGGCACCCGCTTGCCGAGCCCCTACC
>JBDQIL010000242.1:0-6436 GCA_040264415.1 Myxococcota bacterium | reverse complement strand
GCCTTGTGGGCGCGCCACTGCGCGGCGTGCCACGGCCCGTCGGGCGAGGGCCCCCCGCCCGAGGTGGCCATGCTGCACCCCGCGCCGCTCCCCCTGTCGGTGGGCCCGCGGGCGGCCGCGCTCAGCCCGCAGCGGGCCTACCTGCTGGTCACCCAGGGGGTCGATGGCACGGCCATGGTGCCGCTGCAGGGCACGCTGAGTGACGCCCAGCGCTGGGCGGTGGCCTTCTTCGCGGCGGGGCTGTCGAGCCCGCCGGGCGACGCCGCCGCCGACGGCCCGGTGCCGCCGCTCGAGGTGCTCGCGCGGTCCACCAACGCCGAGCTGGGGGCCGGGTCCGACCCCGCCCGCTTCGCCTTCCTGCGGGGGCCGGCCGCGCGCCGGGCCGAGGCCTCCCCCTACCGGTCCGCTCGCACGGCCGCCCGCGAGGTGGCCCGCAGCGGTGAGGGCCTCGAGGTGCTCGATCAGGCACTCCAGGGCCTGCCCGAGCCGATCGCCCTGTCGGGCCAGCGGCGGTCGGCGCTCACCGCCGCCGATCCCAGCGTGCGTCGCGAGGCCGCCCGCGCCCTGTGTGACCGGCTGCTTCAGGCCGAGTCCGCGGGGTAGGCCGCCCCGCGTCGGCGCTGCGGCCGGTGCGCTACAGCGCGGACTGGATCGAGATCACCTCGTCGCCGAGCTGCTCGAGCACCTCGATGAGGGCGCCCGCGGCGGAGTCGGGGTGCGACGGGGTGGGCATGTAGATCCGCAGGGCCGCCGCGCCGCGCACGTGCTCCGCCAAGACCGGGACCAGCGCCGTGATGGTGGGGTCGACGAGCAGGCCTTCAGAGGGGATGAGCGCGATGCCCACGCCCGCGCCGGCGAGGCAGCCGAGCTGGTACAGGTCGGAGCAGGTGTGGGCGGGGGTCACCGGCACGTGGAGGCCCCCCGCCAGCGGCCACGCCTCGGGCATCTCGGACCAGTGCAGCAGGTCGTGATCGGCCAGGTCTGCGGGGGTGGTCGGGGTGCCCCGCCGAGCGAGGTAGTCGGGCGAGGCGTGGGCCCTCAGCTGCACCTGGAAGAGCTGGCGGGTGTAGCCGCCGCCCGCCGCCGGCCGCGCGCCCCAGTGCACGACCGCGTCGAAGCCCTCGTCGAGGCGATCGAGGGGGCGGGGGTCGAGGTCGATGACCAGCTGCACGCCGGGCAGCATCGCCGTGAGCGACGCGATGGCGGAGGCGACGAGCCGCGGCGGGCTGCCGAGCTGCACCAGCAGCCGGAAGGTGTTGCCGGGGCTGCGGGCGCCCACCGCTTCGGCGATCATCTGCTCGGGCGCGTGGAGCAGCAAGGGGCCCTTCTCGACCAGCGGCTGTCCGGCGGCGGTGAGCGTGATCCCATCAGAGCTCACGGAGTGGACCGGCTTGCCCAAGGTGGTCTCGAGGCGCTGAAGGCGCCGCCGCAGCGTGGTCCGAGACACGCCGACGGCGCTCGCCGCGCGCTGCAGCGAGCCATGCCGGTTCACCCAGATGAGGGCTTCGAGGTCCGAGAACTCCAAGGAGACGATCCCGCGGGGTGGTGGATGCGCCCGTGTGACCGGCGCGCGACGGGGCCCGGCGGTCGCCTGCATCCTGCCCCGGATCCAGCAGGCGGGGAAGGGGGGGCGGCGGCCGCCGGCCCCAGGCGGCGGTCAGGTCGCGTCGCGGTCGGGCTCGAGGTGGCGCTTGAGGTCGCGGACGATGGCGGCCGCCTGATCGGCAGCGACGCGGATGTAGCCGGCGCTCCGAACCAGCGAGGCCAGCTCGCGCGCCACCGACAGGTCGGCCTGGGCCTCGGGGCCCCGCACGAGCGGCAGGTGCGCGAGGACTTGGTCACTCAAGCCGATCTCCACGATCCCACGGGCGAGCGGCGCCGGCTCGGTCACGCCGGCCTCGGACAGCACCCCCTGCACCCGGCGCCGCTCCGCTCGCTCTTCCCGCGCGGTCAGAGCCGCCACAGGCGCGGTCAGGGCCTGGTCCAGCAGCGCCAGCAGGCTGGTCCGGCGGGCGCCGTCCAGCTCGGAGAGGCGCGCCGCGAGGTCGGCCAAGGCGGGCCGCGTGGAGACCTCGAGCCCCTCGGCCGACGCGCGCACCGCCCCGAGGGGCGTGTTCAGCCGGTGCGCCACCCCTTGAACCAGCTCGATGCGCTCGGCCCGCTTCTCCGAGGCCACCAGGCGCTGCTGGGCGCAGACCAGCTGGGCCATCGACGCCTCGAGCTCGGCGTTGGCGCGGGCCAGGCCGGTTCGGGCGGTGAACTCGCGCCGCGCGAACCGGTACTTGAGGTCGGAGGAGACGGTACACACGGCGGCGACGGCGAACAGGTACAGCGTGACCCCAGCGATGACGCTCATCTCGGGGCTGGTCTGGCGGGCGGTGACGCCCAGCAGGTAGGCCACCGCCGGCACGGTGTAGAAGGCCGCGGCGAACCGCGCGGGCCACCGAAACATGGCGTGGGGGACCCACATCACCATCGAGAACGCGATCCCGGCCACCAGCGGGTCGGGCGCGAGCGCCACCGCGGCGACGCTGGTGAGGCACATCGCCGTGTGCGCGCCGAGGTTCAAGCCGCGGACCACGGTGGTGGTGGGCGCCCGGGCGACCAGCCCGATGACCACCAGCGCGAGGGCGATGGCGGCGCCGCGCGACAGCAGCGACTCCCCGCGCAGGCTGGTCGCCCCCACATGATCGACGCCGAGCGCGAGCACCTGCAGGGCGGCGCCGGCGGCCGACAGCGCCACGGTGCGCCGGCGCTCGAAGACCAGGCACTCGGCCTCCCACGCCGCCGGGTCCTCGGCCTCCGGGGCCCGCGGGGCCGCGCGGTCCGGGCTTGGAGAGGAACCGGTACAGGTGGGCGGCGTTGACCGCGTGCGCCACCGACTCGGTCGACGCCTGCCCCGTGAGCATGACGGTGCGCGTGCGGGGGTCGCGGGCATGGGCCTCCGCGAGGAGGGCCTCGCCGCGCATCCCCGGCATTTGCTGGTCGGAGATGAGGATGGGGACGTCCACCCCCTCCGCGGCCAGCTCATCGAGCACCTCGAGCGCCTCTTCGCCGGACTCGGCGAACTCCAGCCGGGCGTCGCGGCCGAAGGCGCTCCGCAGGGGGCCCCGGAGGGCCTCGAGCACCACCCGCTCGTCGTCCACACACAGCACCGCCCAGGGGCGCGGGTCGGGGTGGGGGACGCCGTCGATCACGGCGCCTCCGACCGGGTCGCGCGGGTGCCCACCGCCACGAGGGGCTCGGGCGGCGCGCCCGCCTGCAGCGCGTGGTCGCCGACGGGCCGCAGGGCGAAGGCGTCCGGGGCGACCAGCTCGGCCCGGGTCCGCGCGGAGATCAGGATGGACTCCCCGACGGCCTTGGTGTGCTCCTCGACGGCGGCGCACCGCGTCACGACGTCGCTGATGAGGCTGCACTCGAGCCGCTCGCCGCCACCCACGACGCCCATGAGCACGTCGCCCGAGTCCACCCCGATGCCCTCCCGGATCGCGGGCCCGCCGCGCGCCGCCCGCGCCCGGTTGAGGGCCGCGATCGCGCGATCGCGCGGTCGGCGGCGAGGGCGGCGGAGACGGCCTCATCGGCGGTCTTCGAGAACGCAGCGAGCAGCGCGGCGCCCTCGGTGCGGCAGACGAAGCCGCCGTGCTCGAGCACCGCCGCCTCCAGGCAGCCCAGGGTGTCATGCACCAGCGAGAAGGCCTCCCGGTGCGACAGGCCCGCGACCAGCGCCGTGTAGCCGCGGATGTCGGCGAAGAGCAGGTGCAGGCGCCGCTCGGCGTGGTCGCCCCGCTGCACGTCCACCACCCGCTGTCGCCCGATGAGCTCCAGGAAGGCGGCCGGCACGAAGCGCAGGCTCACCTCGTGGGCCAGGGCCAGCTCGCGGTCGCGACGGGCCACCTCGAGCGACCGGTCGTGGCCGCGGATGGCCTCTCGGACGGTCTGCACCAGATCGGCCCGCTCCCAAGGCTTGCCGATGAAGCGGTACAGCGCGGCTCGGTTGACCGCCGCGCCGACCACCTCGGGGGAGGCCTGGCCCGTGAGCAGGATGGTGCGGGTGTCGGGCGACCGGGCGTGCGCCGCGGCGAGGAAGGCCTCCCCCTTCATGCCCGGCATGAGCTGGTCGGTGATGATCACCGGGACCTCGACGCCGGCCTCGATCAGCTCGTCGAGCACCTCGAGGCCCTCCTCCCCCGACTCGGCGGTCTCCACCGTGAACGCGCCGCCGAAGTGCCCGCGCAGCTGGTCTTTGAGGCTGCTGAGCACGATCCGCTCGTCGTCCACGCACACGATGCAGCGTTCGGTCACGCCGCCAACCCCGCCTCGATCGCGCCCCGCAGCTCGTCGATGCGCCAGGGCTTGCCCAGCACGCTGTGGGCGCCGGCGTCCTCGATCACCCGCTCGATGGCTGCGGCGTCGGCCTGACCGGTGAGCATGATGCGGACGATGCCGGGGTAGCGCTCGCCGATGCGCAACAGCAGCTCGTCGCCCCGCACCCCCGGCATGAGCCAGTCCGAGACCACCACGACGATGACCTCGCCCTCGTCCTGGAGCTCCTCGATGACCTCCCAGGCCTCGGCGCCGTCTTGGGCCGTCTCGATGACGAAGCGCCGCCCGAACTCTCGGCGGAGCTGAGCCTTCAGCGCGGTCAGGACCGGCTTCTCGTCGTCTACCAGGAGGATGGTGGGGGTGTTCACTGGGGGGCTCCGTCTCGGTTCTCAGGGCAGCGCCTGGGGAGGGTGACCGTGAAGCAGGTGCGGCCGGGCTCGGACGCGACGTCGATCCGACCGTGGTGCCGGTCGATGATGTCTTTGCAGATGGAGAGGCCCAGGCCGCTGCCTTCGCCCATCGGCTTGGTGGTGAAGAAGGGCTCGAAGAGCCGGCCCTGCGCCTCGGGGGCGATGCCGGTGCCCGAGTCGATCACCTGCACCTCGACCGTCTCGGCGGCCCCCCGGACGGCCACCCGCAGCTCTCCGGTGGGGCCCATGGCCTGCAGCGCGTTGTGCACGAGGTTGGTCCAGACCTGGTTGAGCTCATCGTGCAGGCCCTCGACCACGGGGTCGCCCTCGTACTCGCGCACGACGTCGATGCCGCGCTTGATCTGGTTCTGGTACAGCGTGAGGATGGTGTCCATGCCGTCGATGAGCGAGTCTGCGGTGCAGGCGCCGTCGGCGCCGGGGTGGGCGTAGCGCTTGAGGGCGAACACGATCTTGGCGGACCGGTTCGCCGCCAGCTCGATGTTGTCGCTGTTGCGGAGCAGGCTGGTGAGGTGGAAGGCGGCGTCGAGCAGGGCCGCGCTGTCGGGGGACCGGAGCACGGCGAGCACCTCGGGGGTGGCGTCGTTCTCCCCCATGTCCACCAACACGTCGGCGGCCTGAGCGGCGTCGGGCACCCCTTTGGCGTCGAGCGCCGTGCGGAGCGCGCGGCGGGCGGCCCGCTCCTCGCGGGAGGTGCGGGGCCCGTCCGACCGCGCGGCCACCGACGCGGTCAGCGCGACCAGGGCGGCCACGTCTTCGGTGGAGCAGCGCTCGACCAGGGCCGGCAGATCGTCGAGCACCTGTCAAGCGGCGAGGGAGATGTTCTCTCCGCTGGCGCGGATGGCGCCCAGCGGCGTGTTCAGCTCGTGGGCGACCCCCGCGACCAGCTGGCCCAGCGCGGCCATCTTCTCCGACTGCACCAGCGCCCGCTGCGACGAGGCGAGCTGCACGTTGCGCTCTTCGAGCTTGGCCAGGGCCGCGGCCCGCCCGCGCACGAAGTAGCCCGTCAGGCCGTAGACCATCGACGAGACCATCACCATGTTCAGCGCGAAGAACAGCTCGCTGGCCTGGCCGTCGGCGAGGGCCTGCGGCACCACGAGGTGTGGGTCGATCGCGCCCGAGAACGCGGTGAGCGCGATGAACATCACGAGCCAACGCAGCGTGGTCTTCGGGCTCTCGAAGCTCAGCGAGCCCACGAGCGCCATGATCGACCAGTACATCACCGACCCGCTGGCCTCGAAGCCCCCCAGAGACCACTGAAAGGCGAAGGGCAGCAGCAGGCTCGCCGAGACCTGCACCCCGCGGGCGAGGCCGAACCTGCGGGTTCGCCAGAGCACCAGCAGGTTCAGCGCCGTGATGGCGATGTAGCCGAAGGGCACCAGCGACTGCCGGGCGAGCCCGAAGACCACGCTCATGATGCCCCAGAGCAGCCCACCCCCGCTCATGGCGAGCCCGCCGTAGATCACGATGCGGCGGCGAAGCCGGGTCTCGGCGTCGTCTCCGGGCTGATCGGCGATGCGGGCCAGGGCGGTCAGCGCCGGTTTCATTCAGGCTCCGAGCGTGGCGAGGCGGCGCTGTGGGCCGGCGCCGAGATCGAGCACATCGACCAGACCAACCTGGTGACCGCCGAGCCCCGGTGGGCCGAGAGAGGCCACCGCTGGTTCCACCGCGACCTGTACCAGGTG
>JBDQIL010000241.1:0-6465 GCA_040264415.1 Myxococcota bacterium | reverse complement strand
GAGAACGCCCCCTTGACCTCCGACGCTGCCCAGACCGCCGCCGAGCCCGAAGCCACCCCGTCCGCCGACTCCCTCGAGGAGCTGGTCTACGACACCGACGGCCGCCGGGTGGCCTTCACGCTCGACGAAGAGCTCTACCCCCGCGACGCCATCCTGGGCGCCGCATACCTCTTCGTCGACCGGTGCTTCCTGTTCCTGGCCCGGCCCGCCGACAAGCAGGTGCAGGTGCGCCTCAAGCTCAAGAAGGGCGGCGCCGATCCCGACGCCCTCGAGGCCCTCGCGGGCGAGTTCGCCAACGCGCTGCTCGACCAGGTGTTGCGCTTCCGGGTCGCCGAATCGACCGGGCGGATCCGCGAATACTACATGGCCCGTGCCTTCTTCACGACGGCCACCCAGTCGTCCATCGACCAGCTCCTCGCCGAGCTCGACGACGAAGAGCTCGAAGACGACGACCTCGAGATCGAGGTGCCGTGGGAGACCCCCGGCGCGACGACCCCGGAGGGCGCCAGTGGCTGAGCCCACCGCTCCCACGCTCGACTTCTCCCGCTCCCTCTACGATGTGGCCGCGGTCGAAGAGGCGGTCGAAGCCTACGCCGAGTTCGCCACCTTCGACGTCGACGTGACCGAGTCCCAGGTGACGGTCGAGCTGCGCGATCCCCACCCCGACGTGCCCGACCTCGCCGACCACTTCGCCAACCACGTGTTGCACGCCAGCGTGGCCCGCGCGCGCCGCGCCCAGGGGGCCCCGTGACCGCCAGCCCCATCCAGCGGCGGCGCCTCACCCTCCCGCGGCGCGCCATCGACCCGTCCAAGCTCGGCTACTTTCGCTGGGGCGCCATCGGCGACGGGCGCACGGTGCTCACCAACGACGCCGGCGAGTTCGAGGTGCTGGCCGACGGCGACTTCTCCGACCTGCTGGCCGGGCGCCTCGACGAGGCCCACCCCCGCCACCGGGCGCTGCACGACAAGGGCTTCTTGCGGCAAGACCTCGACCTCGAGGAGATGGCCCGCAAGGTGCGGCGCAAGCGTCGGTACCTCGGCAACGGCGTGCACCTCGCGGTGGTCATCACCACGCTGCGGTGCAACCAGTCGTGCCGCTACTGCCACGCCTCTCGCACCGACATGCACCGCACCGACACCGACATGTCGATCGACACGGCCCGGATGGTCATCGACCACGCGCTGAAGACGCCGTCGCCGTACCTGTGCTTCGAGTACCAGGGCGGCGAGCCCACCGTGAACTTCGACGTGCTGAAGTTCTGCGTCGAGTACAGCCGCGAGAAGAATCGCTACGAGGGCAAGACGCTCGACCACTCTGTCGTCACCAACATGACGTACATGAACCAGGAGCGGGCCGACTGGCTGCTCGACAACGGCGTGCTGGTCTGCACCAGCCTCGACGGCCCGAAGGCGGTCCACGACGGCAACCGGCCCTGGCGCGGAGACAACAGCGGCGCCTACGACTCCGTCATCAAGTGGATGGACTACTTCAACCAGCGCTACATCGACCTGGGCTACGACCCAGAGCTGTGGCACGTAGACGCCCTCACCACGCTCACGCGCGCTTCGCTCGACCGCTGGAAAGACATCGTCGATCTCTACGTCGAGCGCGGCATCCGCAACATCCACCTGCGGCCGCTCAACCCGTTCGGCTTCGCCACCAAGACCTGGCGCGCCATCGGCTACGAGATGAGCGAGTTCCTCGACGTCTACGAGCAGGCCCTCGACTACATCCTCGAGCTGAACAAGCAGGGCGTGCAGATCATGGAGGGCACGGCGAGCACCTTCCTCAAGAAGATGCTCACCCCCGACGACCCCAACTTCGTGGACATCCGCAGCCCGGTGGGCTCGGGCACGGGCCAGCTCTGCTACGGCTACGACGGCAGCCTGTTCCCCAGCGACGAGGGCCGCATGGTCCACGGCATGGGCGACGACGTCTTCCGCATCGGCCACGTCAGCGACACCTCGTTCGAGGCGGCCGTTCAGCACCCCACGGTGCGCGCGCTGGCCGCGGCCAGCCTGCTCGACAGCCTGCCCATGTGCGAGAGCTGTTGGAACGCGCCCTGGTGCGGCGTCCGGCCGCTCCACAACTACATGCAGTCCGGCGACCTGTTCGGTCAGCGACCGAATACGCCGAAGTGCCCGCAACACATGGGCATCGCGCGTATGCTGTTGCAGCGCATCGCCGACGACCCCGACGGCGACAACCTCACCATCTTCCGGCGTTGGACGGTCGACCGTCCCCGCGAACCCGAGACCCACGCTGCCGCAGGCAGCCCAGCCGGGCCCGCATAGGAGCACAGCCATGGACAAGGGCGACAAGAAGAAGACCAGCGCGAGCGGTGGCACCTCGGCGTCCGCGTCGGGTGGATCCGCGCCGAAGCAGGCGCGCAAGGCGGCCCCGAAGCTGCCCGGCCTCTCGCGCAAGCCGGTGGACTTCCTTCAATCGGCAGAGCTCGACCAGTGCGCCCCGTCCGACCTGTCGGGCGAGGTGGCCGTCAAGGCGGACGAGCTGCTGGCCGATCCCGACAACGCCGGGCTGGTCTACGTCACCCACTGCAGCCACGGCTCGCACGGGTCCCACGGCAGCCACGGGTCCCACGGCTCCCACGGCTCCCACGGCAGCCATGGGTCCCACGGCAGCCACGGATCCCACGGGTCGCACGGATCCCACGGGTCGCACGGCAGCCACGGGCAGTGGTAGCGGGCGAGCGCGCGGCGCGGCGCCATGGCTGATGGGGCGCCGGGCACCGGCACGCTGATCTTGACGGTCACGCGGGCCTGCAACCTGCGGTGTGCCTACTGCCCCACCGCCAAAGACGGCTGGCCGTCGCTCACGCCCGATGACGCGCGGCGGGCGGTCGGGCTCTTCGCCGACACCTACGGCGGCGGCGACAGCAAGATGTTCGGGGGGGAGCCCCTCTTGGTGCCCGAGGTGGTGCGCGCGGCCTTCGAGGCCGCGCGCGACGACCGCCGCGTGCGCCGGGTCTACCTGTCCACCAACGGGCTGGGTCTCGACCGCGACTGGCTCGACTACCTGGCCGACTACCCCAAGGGCATCCTCACCCTGAGCATGGACGGCGCGCCGGCCGACCACCGGGGCCTGCGGCGTGCGCTGCCGGGCGTGCCCGACGCTTATGACCACGTGGTGGGGCTGCTCGACGCGCTGCACGCCACGCCGCGGGTGGTGGTCACCCAGACCATCGCGCCCAACACCGCGCGGCGCGCGGCCGAGAACTTCGACCACCTGCGCAGCCTCGGCTTCTGGCGCTTCAACCTGCTGCCTGGCTACTACATCCCCTGGCGAGACGAGCAGCTCGCCGCGCTGGCAGCCGGCTTCGACGGCATCGCCGACCGCTATCGGGCTGCGTGGGCCGCCGGCGAGCGGCTCTACCTGCGCAACCTGTTCACCTGGGCGCCCACACCCTTCTTCAACACGGGGCTGGTGGTCGACGCCGACCGCACCATCCACCCGAGCAACATCGGGCTCTCCGGCGCCCTCGACGACACCCGGGTGGAGACCACCTGCGGCACCCTCGACGACCCGCCCTCGCCCGAGGCGCTGGCCGCCAAGGCCCGCGCGATCAACCCCCTGCTGCGAGAGACCCTGCCCGAGCGCGTGTGGGAGAGCACCCAGGCGGTCGATGCGGCGCTCTCTCGGCTGTGCGAGGGGCTCTACCCCGCGTGGGCGGCCCATCGACGACAGCGCCGGGCTGCGCGGGCGCGGCGGGCCGGGTTGGACGGCCCCGCGACGCGCTGACGCGCCCGATCAGCGGCCGGTGTCGGAGGCCGCAGCGCCGGTGTCGGCGGACGCGGCGCCGGTGTCGGAGGCCACGGGCAGGGTCCGCGTGCCGCAGGCGGACAGGGCGAAGAAGGCGGCGACCGTGAGCAGAGAGCGGAGTCGGAGCATCGTGCACCTCGAAGGCGAAGGGGGCCGCCCGCCCCGTCACGCGGGGTGCGTCACGGAGGGGAAGCCGCCGGGCCCCATCGAGCCCGCGCCAGACGCGATTTGCACGCCCCGTTCCACCGACCGCACCACCCCATCCTCGGCGCTCCACGCCCACTCTGGCTCGACCATGCGAGGTGAGAGGCGGGGCAGGAGGCCCCACCTGCCCCGAAGTGGTGCGGGGCGAGACGCCGCAGCTACTGGTCGGGCTCGGGTCGAGGGGGCCGGCCCGTGAAGACCAACTGCACCAGCTCGTCCATGGGCACCACCCGGCGGGTGACCGCCGCGGGGTCGAGGCCCTCCTTCGACCAGGGCGGCGGCCACAGGTGGATGCCCTGATCGCCACCCACGAGATCGGCCTCGTCTTCCCAGTCGGGCCACCGCAGGTCGTTGTAGAGCCCGGGGAGATCCCCCTCGCACACCCAGCGAAGGAAGCCGGTGTAGCCCACGCCCAGGTCTTCCCAGCGACGGGTGACCGGCGAGAAGTAGGCCACCTGGCCCTCGCCGCCCGGCAGGCCGCCCGCGTTGACGGCGTACAAGCCGCCCACGAGGTCGTGGCCGACGACCATGGCCCCAGCGACGACCGCGGGCCGGGCGTCGCCCGAGAGGCCGTTCCAGTCGAGCAGAGAGGCAGGCAGTCGAGGATGCCCCGAGCCCAGGACGCGCAGCCAGCCGTCGTCCACCAGCAGTCCACCGGTGTGCAGGGCCATCGCACCCAGCGACGTGGTGTCATCGACCTCGAGGGCAGCGAGCGCCTTCACGCCGTGGTCGCGCTGCGCGGGCAGCACCACCACCGCGTTGGCGGCGTCGGCCAACCAGCCCTGGAGCTGCGGCCAGGCGGGAGTCGAGGGCATCTACGCGTTGCGGGCGAGGCGGAAGCTGAGATCAGCTGAGCGCTCGCCAGGGCCGACCAGCTCGATGGCCTTGGCCCAGGTGGCCATGCTCGGGCGCGCCCACGAGCCGGGGTGCGTGACCCGCTTGTCGCCCGCGGCGTCAGAGAGCCACTCGCCCATGTTCCCGGCGAGATCGAAGACGCCCTCGGGCGTGAGGTCGTTCCGGTAGAGGCCGACCGCCGACGGCCCGCCCAGCGCCTCTTCGCGGGTGTTGGCGTAGCCATCGATGAAGGGCGCACCCCAGGGGTAGGGGCGCTTCTCGGCGCCCCGCATGACGTAGCGGTGCTCGTCTACCGTGAGCAGGCGCGAACCGTGGGCGGCGGCGTAGGCCTCGGCCTCCCAGAAGGTCGGGCCGGCGACCGGGTGGTTGGGCACCACGAGGTGCGCCGCGTCGGGCGCGTCGGCCAACGCGGTCCAGGTGTGCGCGGCGCCGTCGCGCCAGGCGAGACCCTCGGGGCTCCAATGGGCGTCGTCGTCGTAGCCACCAGACGCGATCCAGGCGCGAAACTCTGCGGTGGTCACCAGGAAGCGCCCCACCTGCAGCCCGCTGCCGTCTTCGAGCGGCACGTCGGACCAGTAGTCGGCGGCGTCGGGCGTACGCAGGCGCGGATCGCCCAGCCGGCCCAGCGCTGCGCCGAGCTGGTGGCGCGCACGGCCGTCGCCGTATCCGCCGTCGATGACCGCTGCGATGGCAGCGATGACGTCGGCATCAGCGGCGTCGCCGGCGAGCCGCAGCAGCGGCTCGACGCGGTCGGCCTCGGGGAGCGCGAGGATGTCGGCGAGGCGGGTGGACGGGTCGGGCATCGGGAACCTCCGAGCCTCGGCTAACCACGTCGCCCACCGGGCGACCACCAGCCACCGCTCAGCCGGCCTGCCGGAGCCGCTCGCGGGCGGCCCGCTCCTCCTTGGACCACCACAGAACCCGCGTGCCCATCAGGCGATCGAACCACTCGTTGGTGACGCCCCAGTTCACGTCTTGATCGGCGCCGAGGTGGTGGTCCCAGTGCCACCGCAGGTGCACCCGGCACCAGTCGGGGTCGAGGTGGGACCGGGCGTGGACCAGGTGGTAGTGCACGCCGCTGATGATGGCCGCGAGGGTGAAGAACGGCTCGACGAAGAACAGCGGAGAGAGGACGACGGAGCCCAGCACGATGCCGAGGAGCTCACGGCCGTAGGCGTTCCAGGCGAGGCGGGGCCCCTCGTAGGCCGGGTCTCGTCCCCCTGTCTTGCGGACCGCCCGGTGGTGGTCGGCGTAGTGAAAGCTGAAGGGGCTTCCGCGCCGCTTCCCCAGCTTGTGGAAGACGACGTTGTGGACCAGCCACTCCATCGCGACCGACAGCGCGTAGCCGACGCCGATCGACCCCAAGTGCAGCCCGACGGTGAGCGCGTCCATGCGTACACCTCCCTGCGGTCAGCTGAACGTCGTTCACGGGTATTCTGTCGGACGGGTCGAGGCAGCGTTCGAGCGATCGGCGACCCCGCGCGCCCGCCACAGCGATCAGGGGGCAGGCGGGATGGTGCCGGGCTGGTGTCGTCGCTGACCCGGGCTCGGGGGCGTCGGGACCGCGTCGCCTGCTCCAGCCGTGGGGGGCGCGCCGTCGCCGGGCGTGGGGGCCGCGCCTGGGG
>JBDQIL010000240.1:0-6466 GCA_040264415.1 Myxococcota bacterium | reverse complement strand
GGGCGGAGGGCATGGCGGGAGCATAGCGCCGGGGGCCCAGGGCGCGGATCGAGCGGGCTCGGGCAGGCGCTGTGGCCGGGGGCGCCAGACCCGCGCGCGCCGGCCGCGGAGAGTGGATCGGGCGGTCGGGGGTCTGACTCCGCTATAGTGGGCTGAAGCCCCACGTCTGGGGGAGAAGGATGAAGATGGCACGCACCCCGATGATGATGGCCCTGTTGACCGGCGCCCTGTTGGTCGCCAGCTGCGGCGACAAGGACGAGCCCGCCGGCGACTCCGGCGCGACCACCGATGGCGCCGACGGCGCCGACGGCGCCGACGGCACCACCACCGACGGCTCGACCGACGGCGCTGATGGCTCCACCGACGGCGCCGACGGCACCACCGACGGCGCCGATGGCTCCACCGACGGCGCCGATGGCTCCACCGACGGCGCCGATGGCTCCACCGACGGCACCGACGGCACCGACGGCAGCGGCGACGGCGGCGACGCCACCGACGGCACCGAGGTCAACGGCACGATCTACAGCGGCACCTTCGTCGTCGAGGTCACCGAGACCAACTCGGGCACCGACGACACCTGCACCGGCACCGGCCAGCTCGGCCTCGACGGCACAGCGCTCACCGGCAACGTCGAGTGCGAGTTCGCCGGCGCCTTCTCGAGCGAGGGCACCCTGTCGGGCATCATCAACGCCACGGTCTCGGGCACCGACGTCTCGGGCGACTTCGTCTCCGACCCGTTCTCGGAGACCATCACGGGCACCATCGACAGCTCGGCGGCGGAGCTGAGCTTCAGCGGGAGCTTCGTCGAAGACGACTTCAGCGTCGTCTTCTCGGGCACGGTGTCGGCGACCCCCGAGTAGCCGCTCGGCCCGCGGGTCAGCCGCCGGTCGCGCGCGCCAGCGCGGCCCCCACCGCCTGCGCGACCGGCGCCAGCTTGGCATGGTCGGGCCGCATCTCGGCGAAGGGGGTCCATGAGCGCACGGCGAGGTCGCGGCGCAGCTCGAAGCACAGCGCCCGGCCTGGGTGCCGGGCCGACAGCTGCGCCGCGCGGGTCGCGGGGTGCAGCCAATAGGTGCCGTTCTCGACCACCTCGCGCCCCTGCGCCGTCAGGGCCTGCACGACCGCCTCGGTCACCTCGGGGGGGGCTTGGCGGGTGCCGTCTGCGTCGGCGGTGATGAGGTCGATCTCCGGCCGCAAGGGCCAGGTGTCGGCGAGGTCGGGCGCGTAGACCCGGTGTAGGTTCTCGACGATCTCGAGATCGACCGCGTCGATGCCCACCGTGCGGGGGGCGTAGGTGTGGGGCGAGACCAGGTGACCGCCGCGTCCCACCACGTCCGCGACCGCGGCGTCCACCAGATCGACATAGGCGCGGTGCATCTGGCGCAGCAGGCGGCGATCGTCGGCGTGGGTGATCCACGGCTGCAGGCCCGGCGTGAGGCCCCCCTGGGTGAGGGCGGCCTCGTCTCCCAGCACCCGGTTGCAATCGACGAAGGTGCGGGGCACGAGGCACCTCACCAGCAGGGCGCTCTCGCGAGGACGGGCCGACAGATAGGCGGCCGCGATGGCCCGCCCCAGGTCCCAGGCGCCCACGTCGGTGTTGACGTGGAAGAAGTCGACCAGGCCGTGGGGCAAGGGGCTCAGAAGGCGCGCTGCCAATGCGTCGTAGTGGCGGGTGCGATCGGCGCCGTGCGGCACCTCGACCACCAACGTGGGCGGGGTGCCGTCGGCCGCATGCGCGCCCTGAAAGCGCTCGACGTGGGCGACGCCGGGGATCGACCGCAGGGCGCTCATTCGCCGGGGGGCCGGCAGGCGGCCAGCGAGATGGGCGGGTGGCTGGCCTTGGCGCCGCGCTTGTCGAGCCGCTGGGCGACGCCCTTGATGAGCAGGGGCCAGACCGTGGTGGCGTCGGCGTGGACCTCGGCGTAGCGGCCGCCCTCGGCCGGCGGAACGAACTTGCCCCAGCTCACGCCCTCCGAGTAGGTGCAGCCCGAGAGCCCGCCCCAGTGCGACGGCTCGGGGCAGATGCGGACGCCGTAGCGGAACCGGTTCAATCGCACCGAGCTGTCGGTGGCGGCGTTGAAGATGTCGATGAACGGGGGGGCCTGCTGGGCCCAGTTCCGGGGCACGCCGCCGCCGATGGTGAAGATCCCCAGGCTGGGGCTCTCCGAGACGATGGTGGCGTAGTGGCAGAGGTCGCGGAAGGGGTCGTACATCGACTGCACGACCTTGAAGAGCTCCTCGGGCGGCTTGCCGGTCTCGCGCATCATGCGCGCGACGGTCCACACGGCGAAGTCGAGCCCCAGCTCGGAGTCGGAGAAGGCCGGGATGTAGATGGGGCAGCCCTGCCGGAAGGCCGACACCATGATGCCGCGCACGCCGGGCCGATCGAGGTCGAGGCCGATCTGCCGACACAGGTCCACGCTCGACCAGCGGCGATCCTTGGGCATCTTGTCGAAGGTGGACACCATGATCTTCTGGAGATCGTTGAGGTTCTTCTCCATCTCATAGGTGTCGTAGACGCGGTTGTAGCCCTTCTCGAAGAGCTCCCCGTCGTCGGCGCCGGCCTCGGCCTTGTAGTGCTCCATGCCGGTGAGCTCGACGAGGCCGTGGGTCATGAGCGCGCCGGTGGAGACCACCCCCTGCACCCAGCCGCGCTCGATCATCTCGGTGATGACCATGCCCATCTTGGCCACCGTCATGGCGCCCGACAGCGTGAGGATGACCGAGCACTCGGGGTCGAGCACCATGGCCTCGAGGGTGTCGGCGGCCTCGCCCAGCCGGCGCCCGCCAAAGGCGGTCATCGACATGGCGCGCAGCAACTCGTCGAAGTCGCCGACCGCGCCCAGATCGAGGGTCTCGAGGGGGGTCAGGCCGTCTTGCTTGCCGTCGTGAAAGGCGCTGTTGTCGGCGCGCAGGCGGTTGGCGTCGGCGGCGGCGTGGGGGTCGTCAGACACGGGGGCTCCAGGGAGAGCGGTCCCCTAATCCCCCCAGTCCTCCACCCTCCACCCTCGACGGCGCGCGACCCGCAGCAGGCGCGGATCGGGGTTGACCGCCACCGGATCGCCCACCACCTCGAGGGCGGGCAGATCGGAGTAGCTGTCGGTGTAGAAGGCGCAATCGTCGAGCGCCACGCCGCGGTCGCGGGCGAGGTCGCGGGCCAGGGTGGCCTTGCCCGGCCCATAGCAGATGGGCTCGACGGCCTTGCCCGTGAAGCGCCCCTGCTCGACCTCGAAGCGGTTGGACAGGGCGCCGTCGAGCCCCAGGGCGTCGACCACGGCGTCGGCCAGGTAGCTGGAGCTGGCGGTGAGCAGGTACAGCGCGTCGCCTCGATCGCGGTGGTGGGCGATGGCCGTGTGGGCGCCGGGCCGCACCCGGTTGATGAGCTCGGCCTGGAAGTAGGCCCGCGTGCGCTCCTGCATGACCGACTCTTCGTTGCCGGCGAGGTCGGCGACCGCGGCGCGGATCAGGCCCTCCATGCGAGAGAAGCCCAGCCGGTACGCGCCGATCCAGGCGACACCCTGCGCCGCGCGGCGCTTGGACAGGTGGCCCAGCTTGACCTCTCGCTTCATCCAGCCGGACAGCGAGTTGACGGAGATCACGGTGCGGTCGAGATCGAAGAACGCGATGGATGCGGACATGGGGCCTCCCGCGAGAGGGCAGGGTAGCCCGATGCTCTGCCACCCGCCGCCGAACCCACCCGCGCGCGGGGGATGGCGGGGCGGCGCTGGCCGGCTACGGGAGCGCCATGTCCATGCGCGACAACGAAGGGCGGGTCCCCTACGAGGCCATCGAGAACGTGCCCGGCTGCGGCATGGCCGCCTATGCGGGGCTGCTCGCCCTGTTCCTGGTGGTCGGCGTGACCGGCATGGCCCTCACCACCGGGCAGATTCTGCAGGCCGGCTCCGAGGCCGCGCCCGGCAAGCTGCGGCCCGGCAACCAGGTGGCGGTCTGGCAGATGAAGCCGATGCGGTCGGCCGGTGTGGTGGAGATCGACGAGATCCCACTCGCTTGGCACGACGAGACCCGAGGCCAAGACGGCAGCATGGCCTGCGCCTTGATGGACGACCGGCTGGTGCGGGTCGACGACGAGGTGGGCACCACCATCCCCTACGCCCACATCGACAACCTGCTGTACTCCGGCAGCCCCGAAGAGGGATCGAAGGTCACCGTGGTGGGCCGCGCCTCCGACGGCACCACGACCGCCTCGATCGTGTGCAGCTTCGGCCCCCACGAAGGCGGGACCCGCATGCTCAAGCAGCTCGAGGTCGAGCAGTCGCGCGCCCGCGAGGGTTGAGCCGCTACTCGCAGCCCACCGCCCCGCACGAGACGCTCACCCGGTCGGCGCCGTAGTCGTAGCTCAGTCCAGAGCGCACGTCGTGGGTCTGGTTGTCGGAGAAGGCGACCCCAGACAGAGAGAGCCCGCCGTTGTTGTTGACCGCCGCCTTTCGGGTCGGGGCGTCGTTGCCGGTCACGTCACAGCCCACCAGCTGGGCGTCGCCATCGATGGCCACGTGCAGCGCAGCGCCATGGGCCAGCGACCGGTTCCCGTCGAAGACCACGTCGGACGCCAAGAACACGCCCTCGTGGCTGCGCACGCCGCCGCCGTAGGTGCCCACGTTGCCCGCGACGCGGCCGCCGAGCAGCGTCAGATCGCCCGAGGCGTCGATCCCGCCCCCCGAGCGTTCGCCAATGTTGCCCTCCACCAAGATGTCCTCGATGGTGGCGTCGCCGCCCTCGATCGACCAGCCCGCGCCCACGCCGCTGCCCACGTTCTGCGTGATGGTGAGGTCTTCGCCGGTGGTCACGAGCACATTGTCGGTCGCCAGGCCGCCCCCGCCGTAGGCGCTGGTGTTCTGGTTGCCATCGATCGTGACCCGCACCAGCCGCAGCAGGCTCGCGTCGCGGATCAGGGCCCCGCCGCCGAAGCCGTTGGTGGCGCGGCTGTCCGCCAGGGTGACGTCGCGCATCGTGATGTCCGCGACGCGGTCGAGGGACAGGGCGCCCCCCTCGGCGGCGTCGCCGTCGAACAAGGACACGTCGTCGATGAGCACGGTCGCGGCGCCTTCGATCGAGGCGACCCCGCCGCGGTCGGCGCCGGCGACGCCCCGCTGCAGCGTCAGGCCGGAGAGCGCCACGGTGGCGGCGTCGGTCGCCGCGGCGAAGACCCGGCCCAGGCCGCCGCCGTCGAGCACCACCAGATCGGGGTCGCCCACGCCCTGCAGGCCGCCATCGCCGGTGAGGTGGATCGAGGCATACCAGTCCCCCTCGCAGACCATGAGCACGCTGTCGGTCAGGGCGATGGCGGCCGGTGAGGTCGGGGTCCCGGCGGCCAGCGTGGCGGTCCAGTCCGACCAGACCCCAGCGGCGTCCACGGCGCTCACGAGGCCCGCGTCGCTGGCCCAGGCGGTGGCGTCGCAGTCGTTCGACACGCCGTCGCAGACCTCGGGCGCGCCCGGGAAGGTCTGGCGGTCGGCGTCGTCGCAATCGGTGGGGGACGTCGCGTGGGTGGGGGAGGGATCGCAGGCGTGCTCGACGTGTCCCGCGTCGCCGAAGCCGTCACCGTCCAGGTCACGGTAGAAGGTGGCCTGGCCGATGGCCCACGGGTCGGCGTCGTCGGCCAGGCCCGAGCAGTCCTCGTCGCGATCGAGCGGGTCGCAGACCTCGACCCCATCGGGGCTCACGGCGGCGTCGAGGTCGTCGCAGTCGCCGGCCTGCCGGGCGTAGCCCACGGGCAGATCGCAGGCGTCCACCGCGTCGTCGGGCCGGCCGAAGCCGTCGCCGTCCGCGTCGCGGAAGAAGGTGGTGATGCCCTCGGTGGTGTCCTCGGCCACACCCGAGCAGTCCTCGTCTCGGTCGGCGTCGTCGCAGACCTCGACGGCGTCCGGGCTCACGGCGGGATCGGTGTCGTCGCAATCGGTGTCGGCCGCCACATGCCCGGCGGGGGCCGCGCAGGCGAGCACCTGGGTGCCCGGATCGCCGTGTCCGTCGCCGTCGGCGTCGCGAAACCACGCGGCGCGCTCGTCCTCGTCGATGGCGCCGTCGCAGTCGTTGTCGCGCCCGTCACAGGACTCGACCGCGCCCGGGAACACCGACGGGTCGGCGTCGTCGCAGTCCATCGCCTGGGTGACCCCGTCGCCGTCGCGGTCGAGCTCCTGGTCGGGAGACGCGTCCGACGCGCCGGTCTCGACGCCGACCGGGTCGGCAGGCGGCGGCGGGACCGCCGCAGGCCCTCGGGGCTCGACCCCACAGGCGATCGCCCAGAGTCCGGCACACGCTGAAAGTCGATGGATCCGCATGAGGCCTCCCACCCCAGGGGACGGATCGGAGGGCCCCGGGCTCAAGGGCCACCGCACGCCCGCGCGATCACCGCTCGCCCACCCCCGACCCCCTGCAATGAGATCGCCGGGCCGCGCGTCGGGAGGGTGCGGCGGGTGGCCCCTCCCCCGGCCTCGACCTCTTCAGCGTC
>JBDQIL010000239.1:0-6491 GCA_040264415.1 Myxococcota bacterium | reverse complement strand
TGCAGCTTGCGGATCTCGTTCTGGGTACCGGAGCAGCCCAGGGCGAGGAGGGCCGCGAGCGCGGCAGAGGTCGGGGGAGTGAAGCTTCTCATGCACCGGAGGCTATCGCGGGCCTCCGGGTAGCGTCTACAGCCGTTATGCTGGAGCTTGCGTCGGGTCCCTGGAGCGCCGAACATGCGAGCCCTCATCCTCGTCCTCCTTGCCGTTGGCCTCGAAGCCTGCGGTGGCTGCACGCCGCAGCTGCCGTCCAACAGCGACAACAACGACAACGACGACGATCCCGACGACGAGCCGGATCAGCCCGGCGCCGACTCGGGCGAAGACGGTGGGCCCCCGCCTCCGTGCTCGGTGCCCGAAGAAGAGCCCAACAACAGCATCGGCCAGGCCCAAGACCTTCCGCTGGGCGAGTGGGCCTGCGGCTACATGGACACCAGCGGCGACACCGAGGTCTTCACCTCCGACGTCGTCGAAGACGGCTGGCTGCGGGTCTGGGTGCGGGCCGCCGACATCGGCTCCACCTCGGATGTCGCGCTGGTGGTGCAGTCCGAGATGATCGACGAATACGGCGAGGTGCTCGAGCTGCGGGCCTCGTCCGAGCGGATCCCCGGCTCCACCGACGCGCTGGTGATCGTGCCCGTGAAGGCCGACACCACTTGGACCTTCCAGATCGTAGACGAGGTGCCCAGCTTCAGCCCCACCCACGAGTGGGAGCTCACCGCCAACATGACGAAGGATCCCACCGACTGCAGCGCCTTCGAGATCGAAGACTTCGGCGCCAACACCAACAACGCCATCAGCACGCCCGAGCTGGTGATCCCCGGCGACCGCGTCTGCGGCACCATCGACAGCAGCACCGACCAAGACTTCTTCGTGCTCGACCTCCCCGAGGGCAAGTCGTCGATCCGGGCTCAGGTGATCGCCTGGAACGCCGGCTCTCCGGTCGACACCGACCTCGCCCTCTACACGCCCGAGGGCGACCTCGAGGTCTACAAGTCGGTGGGGGAGTACGGCTCCGACGTCGACCCGATCTTGCGGCACACCACCTCAGAGGGCGGCCCGTGGTCGCTGCGCGTGCGCCCCCAATCGGGCGGCGGGCGGCTGCACTGGTACATGCTCGACCTCCAGGTCGAGACCACACCCTTCGACGACACGGGCGCGACCCGCTGACGGCCGCGGCAGGCCGGCGCGCAGCCGCTCAGGCGGCTGCCCAGCGCCCCAACGCGTCGGCGGCCGCGCCATCCGACCGCACCTCGAGGCCGAGCTCACGATGCTCACCCTCGGCGCGTGACCGCACATAGCGAACGGGCACGGCGACCCGCTCGCGGGTGCCGACGTGCACGAGGTGCAGCATGTGGAGCTGCGTGACCATCGCCTCGACCTCGAGCGGCTTGCCGAAGGTCAGGTTGGGCGTGTCGGCCAGGAAGGAGCGGGCGTCGGCGGTCACCGCGCCGCCGGTCATGAACACCACCCGGTCGCGGAGCGTGGGGCGGTTGCGCTCGATCCAGCGCAGCACCCCCGGCCTGTCGAGGCGCGGCATCATCACGTCGAGCAGCAGGGCGTCGGGCGTGGCGCCCGCCTCGAGCAGCTCCACCACGCGGGCGCCGTCGGGCACGCATCGCACGTCGAAGTCGCGGGCCAGGCGGCGCTCGAGGGCCTTCCGCAGGAGCGCCTCGTCGTCGGCGACGAGGATGGAGCGGCGCAGGCTGGGGGCCCGAGCCGGCAGGGGCTCGGCCGCTTCGCTGATGTCGGGGCTGTCCGCGGCCTCAGCGGCGCGGGGGAGCCGCACCCGCGCGCAGGCCCCGCCGCCGTCGGGCGCATCGAAGGCGATGGTGCCGCCCAGCGCCTGCACGATGCTCAAGCTGATGGACAGGCCGAGGCCCGTCCCGTCTCCGACCGGCTTGCTCGTGAAGAAGGGGTCGAAGACGCGGTCGCCCACCCCCGCCTCGAGGCCCGGCCCGTTGTCCACGACCCGCACCTCCACCATGTCGTCTTCCTCGACCACGTGCACGCGCACCCGGCCGTCGGACACCCCGGCGTCGCTGATGGCCTGCGCGGCGTTCACCATCAGGTTGAGGAAGACCTGGCTCAGCTTGCCCAGCGACCCGACCACGGGCACCGGACCCGCCGCGCACAGCTCGATCTCTGCGCGGTGGCGCAGCTGGTGGCGGCCCAGGTTGATGGCCAGGCGGACCGCCTCGACCACGTCCACCACGCCGGACTCGGGGCTCTGCGTGTGGCTGAAGACCTTGAGGTCGGAGACCACCGCCCGCACCCGACCCGCGCCCGTCAGGACGTCCTCGAGGCGCGCCTCGAGATCGCTGCGGGCCTGCTCACGGGCGGCGGCGTCGTCGGCCTGGGCGAGCTGATCGAGCACATTGGGCAGGTCGTCGCGCAGCATCTCCAGGTTGAGCTGCATGAAGCACAGCGGGTTGTTGATCTCGTGGGCCACACCAGCGGCCAAGGTGCCGACGGTCGCCATGCGGTTCTGGGCAGCCGACTCCAGCTCGAGCCGACGCCGGTCGGTCACGTCTCGGATGACGCTGAGGATGGCGGGGCCGTCGGGCGTCTGCAGCGCGCTCGACGACAGCTCGATCCATCTCCCCGGCGGCCCCACGGTGAGCCGGGCCACCACCGGCGGCGGGTCGGCTTCGCGCCCGGCCTGGCTCAGGTGCAGGGTGACCGCCTCGCGATCCGTGGGGTGCAACGCAGCGAGCAGGTCGACCAGGTCAGCGGCGCCGTCCGGCGCACCGAGGAGGGCGACGGCGCGGCGGTTGCGCTGCACCTCGCGGCCCCCCACCCACGCCACGACGGCCTCCGGGAGCTGGTCTACCAGGGTCGAGAGCCAGGTGCTGCGGCGAGCGGCAGAGGCCGCGGACGTGACCCGCTCATGGACGTCGCGAACCAACGCGTGGGCGGTCGGGGCTCCGTCGGTCGGCGCCTCGCCGAGAGCGACCAACGCCTCTCGGTATCGATGGTCGGTTGCCATGTAGGTCACCTCTGCCCTTGGGGTCAGCCCCGCCAAGAGGGCATGGAGCGCCGCCGAGACGCGGGCCGCGTCGTCGGGGACAGGGGGGGGAGGCGGTCGAAGAGGCCCTGGACCTGCGCGGCCAGACCTTCGTCACCCTCCGCTCTCCACGTGAAGGCCTCGAAGCCGAGCGCGCCCACGGTGTCGAGCCACGAGCCCGGAGGCTGAGCGGCGGCGGTGGTGTCGACGGGCGCAGACACAGGTCTCCAGAGACCAATGCAGACGGAAAGAGGGCGCCGACCCTCGGCAAATTGAACCATAGGCGTCCGGACAGCGGCGACAGCGATGGGAGGTCCGTGATGGACCGGATCCCCAGGGCTCCGCATGGCGTCGATCTTCTGATCGAGGCGCCCGCGTCGCGCTCCGGCCGATTTCACGGAGCGCGTCCCGCAAGCTCCGCGGTGCATGGGGTCGAATGGGCGATACCCGCAGCCGTCGGACGCGCCCGAGGCCGCGCCCGGCTAAGCTGACCTCGGATGCATGGAGGCTGACATGAACCGATCTCTGGTCCCGCTCGTGGGCGCTGCGCTGCTGGCCGCCGTGCCCGGCTGCAAGCAGCCCACCCAGACTCGCTACCTGCCGGACTCGGCCCTCCCCCAGCCCGACACCGGTCCCACCGATCTCTGCGACGTGGCCATCCTCGAGACCCGCCCGGTCGACGGCGCGGCCGGCGTCTACTACCGCGATCCGCTGCGGGTCACCTTCGACGACGAGGCCTACGGCTCCGAGATCAGCCTCACGACCGCCGATGGCGCCTTCGTGCCCACCCAGGTCACCTGGGACGAGCCCCGGCTGAACGCCACGATCGAGCCGGTCACGCCCCTCGACGCCGGCACGTCCTACGTGTTGTCCGCGCAGACCTGCCCCGACAATGACGCCACCGCCTCGAACTTCACCACCAGCAGCTTCGGAGCGCCGCTCACCGTCAACCCCCGCGACCTCGAGGGGGCGGCCTACCACCTCGCCTTGGGCGACGCGACCTACGAAGAGCCCGGCGGCCTCGGCCCCATCATCGCCAACTACCTCGACCAGCCGCTGCTCATCGGCGTGGTCGACGCCAACGTGGACAGCCTGTCGCTGATGGGCGCGCAGGGCCGGGTAGACGGCACCAGCGGCGCCATCCTGCAGCATGGCAGCCGCGAGACCTGGTACTTCGGCGTGGCCGACTTCCGCGCGCGGCCGTTCTTCTCCGCCTACGCCAGCGCCGTGCCGCTCACCTACGACAGCACCGAGATCGTCTTTTACAACTTCACCCTCGAGGGCACCTTGGCGGCAGACGGCGGCGCCATCGGCGGCTCGCGGGTGACCGGACAGATCGACACCCGCAACCTCGGCCCGCTGCTCCAGATCGGCTCCGAGCCCGACGCGGCCTGCGACTACGTCAGCGGCGTGGGCCTCGAGTGCATCGCCTGCCCCGATGGGCAAGATCTCTGCCTCAACCTGAAGGCCACCTTCCCGACGGCCCGGGTGGTGGACGGCCTCACGCTGGTCCCGCGCTAGCCGCGGCCGCTCCTGGGGCGACCGGGGCCGAGCCTGGGTTACCCTGGACACTGAGGAGGCTCGATGCGCGCACTGCTGCAAGGCGCCGCCATGGTGCTGTTCCTGCTGGCCGGGCGCGTGTGGCCGCGGGTGCGGGGAGTGCACCTGATCAACCGTGACCTCGTGTTCAACCTGGCCAACGGTGCGCTCATCTTCCTGGTGCTGGGGCTCCCCCTGGGCTTGGTGACCGCCCACGTAGAGATCGGTCTGGTGCCGATGGACTGGCTGACCTGGGGCCCCGCGCAGCTGCTCGTGGCCTTCGTGGCGCTCGATCTCTCCCGCTACTGGCTGCATCGGGCCGGACACCGGGTGCCGCTGCTGTGGCGCTTTCACCGGGTGCACCACTCCGCCGAGTACCTCGACAGCACCACCGGGCTGCGCATGCACGCGGTGGACTTCCTGCAGCTCTGGGCGGTGCCGTTCCTGCTGTTCGGCGTGCTCTTCGACACCTCCACCTTCGCCACCTGGGTGGTGCCCACCGCCTTCGGGGTCGGCGTCGTGATGGACAGCTTCCAGCACGCAAACCTCACCTTCGACCTGAACAAGCCCTGGAACCGAGCCTGGCATCGGCTGCTCAACAACCCGCACTTCCACGCCTGGCACCACACCCGCGACGGCGCGCTGTGTGACGGCAATTACGGCAACACCCTCGTGATCTGGGACCGCCTGTTCGGCACCGAGGTCACCCGGCCCGTGCTGCCCGCCCTCTACGGCCTCGAAGACGACCAGGCCCTCGAAAACGATGTGGTGGGCTGGCAGCTGCTGCGGTCCCGGCGGGCGGTCACCGACACCCCCGCTCGGTCCACCCAGGCCCCCGCGTGAAGCTGAAGATCGCAGTCGTCCTGGTCATCACCGCGCTGTGCCTGGTGGCTGCGCTGTGGGGCCTCGAGCTCGACGCCGCGCTCGAGGCGCTGGCCACGGCGCGGTGGTCGCTGCTGGTGCCCGTCATGGCGCTCTACCTCGCAGCCCACACCCTGCGGGCCTGGCGCCTGCAGCTGCTGGTGGGCCACGGCGTCGGCTACATGCGCGTCTTCGCCATCAACACCGTGGGCTTCCTCGCCATCAACGTCATCCCCCTGCGGCTGGGCGAGTTCGTGCGGCCCTATCTGCTGAGCGAGCGCGAGGGGGTGCCCTTCGGGCGCGGGATGGCCGCCATCGTGCTCGAGCGGCTGCTCGATCTCACCATGCTGCTCCTCTTCCTCTTCGGGCTCACCGCCGTGGTCGATCTGCCCGCGAGCGGCATCCAGGTGACCGTGCAGGGGTCGAGCATCGACGTGGTCGAGGCCGGCCAGGCGGCGGTGGGGGTCATCGTCGCGGCCGGCGTGCTGTTCGGCCTGTCCGTGCTCGCGTTCGGCGAGCGGGTCATCGGGCTCCTCGAGAAGCTCCCCATGGGCGCCAAGCTCAGCGACTTCACGCGCCGATTCCGAGAGGGCTTCCTCGAGCTGGTTCAGCGACCGCTCCGGGCCCTGGGCCTGCTCCTGCTCTCGCTGATGGTGTGGGTGGTGACGGTGAGCGCCGTGGGGGTCTGCATGGCGGCCTTCGACGGCCTGCCGGTGGGGGTCGGCCCCGCGTGGGCCACCTGGACCATCACCATCAGCGGCATGACCGCCATCCCCACCGCAGGCTTCTTCGGCGCCTACGAGCTGTTCTGCCGGGCGGCCCTCGAGCTGTGGGGCGTGCCCGACAGCTTGGCCGCCACCTTCGCGCTGGTGCTCCACCTCACGCAGTTCGGCTTCATCGTGGCCGTGGGGGGCCTGTTCCTGGTTCTCGAGGGGATGAGCCTGAGAGACCTCGTGGTCGAGGTCCCCGCGCCCGATTCGGCCGAGTAGACTGCCATCTCTCCCGGAGGCCCGATGACGACCGGCGGCTGGTTCGCCTTGCTTGTATGCGGCGCCCTCACCGGCTGCGGGCCGGCGGTGGTGGGGGG
>JBDQIL010000238.1:0-6505 GCA_040264415.1 Myxococcota bacterium | reverse complement strand
TGCTGCATCTGCTCGCCCTCGGCGCGCTCGGCTGCGGGGATCCTGCGCCGCCGCCCACGCCGCCGCCGTCTTCCGCACCACACCGCGGGCCATCGGGCTGGTCTGGCGCACCAGCCGCGCGCTCACCGTGGCGCTCGCCGCGCTCACGGTGGTGGGCGGCCTGCTGCCGGCCGGCATCGCGCTGGTGGGACAGCGGATCATCGACGGCGTGGTGCTCGCCGCCGAGACCGGGCTGGCGGCCGACCAGACCACCGCGCTGTCGTGGATCGCTGTGGAGGCCGGCCTCGTGGCCCTGCTGGCGGGCACCCGGCGGGGCCTCGACGTGGCGACCACCCTGCTGCGGGCGCAGCTCGGCAACACGGTCAACGTGCTCATCCTCCGCAAGGCCCTCAAGCTCGACCTGCCCCACTTCGAGGACTCCGAGCTCTACGACCAGATGACCCGGGCCCGTCGCGAGGCCTCCCGGCGCCCGCTCTCGCTGGTCACCCGCAGCTTCGGCATGGTGCAGAACGCCATCTCGCTGGCCACCTACGCGGCGATCTTGCTGGAGTTCTCGGGCTGGGCGGTGCTCATCCTGGCGGCCGCGGCGCTGCCCGCGTTCTTGGCCGAGGCCCGCTTCGCCGGCGACGCCTTCCGGCTGTTCTCGTGGCGCAGCCCCGAGGTGCGAAAGCAGGGCTACCTCGAGGTGGTGGTCGCCCGCGAGGACTACGCCAAAGAGGTGAAGCTGTTGGGCATCGGCCCCATGCTGGTCGACCGCTATGACGCCATCTTCCACGGCCTGTACGGCGAAGAGAGCGCGCTGGCCCGCCGGCGGGGCTTCTGGGGCTACGCGCTGGGCCTGCTGGGAACGGGCGCGCTGTACGGCGCCTACGGATGGATCGCCCTGTCGGCCACCCAGGGGGCCATCACCATCGGCGCCATGACCATGTACCTGCTGGTCTTCAAGCAGGGTCAGGGGGCCTTCGCGGCCATCCTCAAGGCCATCGGCGGCGTCTACGAGGACAACCTCTACCTCTCGACCCTCTTCGGCTTCCTCGACCAGCCGCTGCCCCGCAAGCCCGGCACCGCCACGGCCGGGCCGGCGCCCGGCGACGGCATCCGCTTCGAGGGGGTGAGCTTCACCTACCCAGGCGCCACCGAGCCGGCGGTGCGCGCCCTCAGCCTGCACATCCCGCCGGGCCAGAAGCTCGCGCTGGTGGGGCACAACGGCAGCGGAAAGACCACGCTCATAAAGCTGCTCACCCGGCTGTACGCGCCGTCCGAGGGCCGCATCCTGCTCGACGGGCTCGACCTCGAGCGGTGGGACGAGGCCACGCTGCAGCGCCGCATGGGGGTCATCTTCCAGGACTTCGTGCGCTACCAGCTCACAGTGGGGGAGAACATCGGGGTGGGCGACGTCGACCACATCGACGACGCGCCCCGGCGCCGCCGCGCCGCCGAGCAGGGCATGGCGCTGCCCTTCATCGACGCGCTGTCCGACGGCATGGACGCGCAGCTGGGCCGGTGGTTCAAGGACGGCCGCGAGCTGTCCGGGGGCCAGTGGCAGAAGATCGCGCTCTCCCGGGCATTCATGCGAAAGGGAGCCGACATCCTGGTCTTCGACGAGCCCACCAGCGCGATGGACGCCGAGGCCGAGGCCGAGATCTTCCAGCGGGTGCGCGAGCTGGCGGCCGACCAGATGGCGATCCTGATCAGCCACCGGTTCAGCACGGTGCGCATGGCCGACCAGATCCTGGTGCTCGAGGGGGGCGAGATCACCGAGCGGGGCGACCACGACGCGCTGATGGCGCTCGCGGGCACCTACGCGCACCTCTTTGGGCTGCAGGCCGAGGGCTACCGATAGGCGCCCGCACCGCTCATCCGGGGCCGCTGTCGCCCGAAGCGGTGGTGGAGACCTCCTTCTCGGGGTCGTCGGTCGGACTGTGGGTGTCGGATCCCTCGGCCAGGATGCCGTCCGTCAGCTCGGGCTCGGGGGTCGTGGTGGCGGTGGCGATGGGGTTGGTGCGGGGGACGCGGCGGGTCGAGTCGGGCATGGGGGCTCCAGGAGAGGCGCGGGCGGGTCGGGCCACGATATCGGAGGCTGGGGCCCGCCGCGAGTGGGGGCTCCGATCGGCGTTCGACGCGCCGAGACGCGCCCCTCCCAGCCCCGAAGGCGGATGACTCCACCCCTCTCCATCGGGCCCTTCGCGCTGCTCGCGCCGGTCGGGCGGGGGGCGACCGGGCAGGTGTGGCGGGGGGTTCACCGCGACCAACGGGTCGACGTGGCGATCAAGCTGCTGCCACCCGCGCAGCGCGACCCCCTGCGCCTGGAGCGGGTCTTCCACAACGAGGTGCGGCAGGCCGCGCGGCTCAACCACCCCGGCATCGTGTCGGTGCTCGATCACGGCGACGTCCCCGACGCCGTGGCCGCGTCCTCCGAGGGCGTCATCGCGGCGGGCAGCCGCTACCTGGTGATGGAGTACGCGAGCGGGGGCTCGCTCGACCGGCGGCCGCCTGCGGGCTGGCCCATGGCCCGCGACCAGCTGCTGCAGCTGCTCGACGCGCTCGCGCACGCCCACGCCCGGGGCGTGCTGCACCGCGATTTGAAGCCGGCCAACGTGCTGCTGGCCGCCCCCGACGACCGCGGCGCGGGCGTGCGCCTGACCGACCTCGGCATCGCCCACGCCTGGCTCGATCCCGGGGGCGACGACGACCCCATCGCGGCCGGCACGGCGGCGTTCATGGCGCCCGAGCAGATCCGGGGCGACGGCCGGGCGCAGGGGCCCTGGACCGATCTCTACGCGCTGGGGTGCGTGGGCTGGTGGATGGCCTGTGGGCGATCGCCCTATGGCGACCGCGCCACCGAGGACATGCTGCGGGGGCACCTCCTGGGCGACCTCCCCCAGTTCGACCCCCACATGGCGGTGCCCTCGGGCTTCGAGGCGTGGCTGCGGGCGTTGCTGCGCCGCCGGCCGGGCGACCGCTTTCGATTCGCCGCCGACGCGGGCGTGGTGCTGGGCATGCTGGGCTCCGAGGCCGCCCGCCACACCCCGCCCCAGCGCCTGCCGCTGGGTCCGCGGCCGCCGTCCACGATGCGCGAGCTCGACGTCAACACCCTGCCCATGGAGTTCTTCGACCGCATCCCCGACGACCTCGAGCCCGACACCGAAGAGATCGAGCCGGTCATGCTGGTGCCCGCGCCGGTGCTGCCGTCGTGGCGCGAGACGGGGGCCCCGCGGCCGCCGCTGCACCTGACCGGCGCGGGCCTGTCGCTGCTGGGCGTGCGCGCGGTCCCGATGGTGGGTCGCGACGCCCAAATGGACCACCTGTGGGACGCCCTGCAAGAGGCCCGCTCCACCGACAGCGCCGGGGCGGTGCTGGTGGAGGGCGCGCCGGGGGTGGGCGCCACCGCGCTGGCCCGCGCCGTCCTCGAGCGCGCCCACGAGCTGGGGGTCGCCTGGACCTTGACCGCCACCCACGGGGCCATCGCCAACCCCGCCGATGGCCTCGCCCGCGCGCTCGCGCGGCACCTGGGCTGCGCCGACCTCGACCGGGCGGCGCTCGAAGACCGCCTGGGCAACCTCGAGCGGGTGCACCCGGGCCTGCTCGACGCCGTGGGCCGCGATCCGCTGCTGGCGCTGCTCGAGGCCGGGTCGGGCGCGCTCGATCGCAGCGGGCGCGCGCGGCGCTCCGCCGCGCGCGAGCGGTTTCGACCCCTCATGGCGGCGCTCACCCACCTGTCTCAGGGCCGACTGCTGCTGCTGCACCTCGACGACATCCACCACTCGAGCGAGACCCAGGCCTTCGTGCGCGCGCTGCTCGACGGGGGAGACGACGGGCCGGCCACGCTGTGCCTCTGCACCACCCGGGCCGGCGCGCCCCTTCGCCCCGACCTGGTCGGCCACGGGCGCCTCACCGCGATCGCCCTGCCCCCTCTCTCGCCCACCGACCTCGAGACGCTGGTGGCCGCGCTCGGCCGCCTGGCCCCCGGGCCCACCGCCGCGGTGATCAGCCGGGCGGAGGGCAACCCACAGCTCGCCATCGAGCGGGTGCGGGCCTGGGCGCGGCAGGGGGCGCTGGCCTTCGGGCCCGACGGCCTCGATCTGCGCCCGCGCGAAGCGGCGAGCCTGCCGGTCGATCTCGACGAGGCCTGGCGTCAGCGGGTCGCCGCGGCCCTCGACCCCCGGGTGCCGGCCGCACAGCGCGCGGCGGCGGCGCAGGCCCTCGCCCTGGGCGCAGCGCTGGGGCCAGTCATCGACGAGGCCGAGTGGCGGGCTGCCTGCGAGCGCGTGCACGTGGCCTTCCCCGACGCGCTGCCCGGGGCCCTGGTGGCCGCTGGCCTCGCCGAGCTGGCCCCGGGTGGCCTGGCCCTGCGCGCGACCCACCTGCGCGAGTCCATCCTGCGTACGGCCGCCTCCGAGGGCCGCCTGCGGGCGCTGCACCACGCCTGCGCCGACATGCTGGCGGCCCGAGCGACGCCGCGCCGCCACGACGCGGCCCGCATCGCCCGTCACCGCCACGCGGCAGGGGCGCCTGAGCGCGCCCGGCCGGCGCTCGACCGGGCCGTCTCCGAGGCCTTCCACCGCGGCGAGCTGGGCGACGTGGCCGACCTGCTCGACCTGCGGGCCCGCATCCTCGACGAGTCCGACAGCGCGGACGGGCTCCGCCTGCGGGCCACGCACGACCTCGCGGTGCTCAAGCTGCTCCTGTGGCGCGGGCGCTTCGACCCCGCCCGCGACCGCGCAGACGGGCTGGTGGAGCGTGCCCGGCACCACGGCTGGCGCGACGTCGAGGCCAAGGCCCTCCGAATCGGCGGCATGGTGGCCGAGAAGCAGGGCGACCTGCCCCGGGCCGCCACCTGCTTCGAGGCGGCCGAGGCCGCCGCCCGCGCGGCAGGCGACACCGGAGAGGTCGCCGCCAGCCTCGAGCATCGCGGCACGGTCGCGCGGCGGCTGGGCGACCCCGCCCGCGCGCTGGGCTTCCTGACCGCGGCCCTGGCCGCGAACCGCGAGGCCGGGGCCGACGAGCGCACCGCCGACTGCCTCAAGGAGATCGGCGCCGCGCTGGTGGTGCAAGGCCGACTCGACGAGGCCACGCGCACCCTGCGCGAGGCCTGCACGCTGTACGACCGGGTGGGGTACCCGGTGGGCCGCATGCAGAGCCTGAACAACCTGGGCGACGCCCTGCGCCAGCAACACCGGCTCGACGAGGCCGAGGCGGCCTACCACGAGGCCCTCGCGCTGGCTGAGCGGGCCGGCACGCACTTCACGTTGGTCTTGCGGGCCAACCTGGGCCTGGTGCGGCTGGCTGCGGGCCGGTGGGCGGGCGCGCGCGAGGCGCTGACGGCGTGCCTGGACCAAGCCCAAGCGGCCGGCCGGCGCGGGGTCGCGGTGTACCTGCACCTCGCGCTGCTGTCGTGCGCGGCGCGCGACCGCGAGTGGGAGGCCTGGGACCGCCACGCGACCGAGGCCACGTCGCTGCTGCGCCGACTTCAGCTCTCCGACCCCGAGCTCGACGACCTCGCCCGCCGCGCCGCCGAGCTCGCCGAAGAGGCGGGCCACTTCGAGCGCGCAGAGGCCGTGCGGGCGCTGGCCGCGGGGCCGGCGAGGGGGGGCCCGCCGCAGACGGCCTGAGCCCCTGCGAGACGACCCACGCGAGCGCGATTGGCGACCCGGGCGGGGGCCTGGGCCCCGCTAGACGTCGGCGGAGGCGGCGTGGACCGCCGCCTGCGCCGCCGACACGAGCTGCACCCGCACGGCGTCGCGGGGGGCGCCCGGCAGCAGGGTGACGGTGAGGCTCCAGGGGGAGCCCGCCGCGGCCCCCGGCCGCACCTCGATCGGCGCGCGCGGGTCGACCCAGGGGGAGATCAAGGCGGCCTCTCGGAGCCCCCGAAGCGCAGCGGCGCCAGGGGCGGACGGCGACAGGGCGACGGCGGCGGTGAGCCGCCGCGGGGCACCCTCCGCCGACACGAAGCTGGCGCGCACCAGGCGGCTGTTCGGCACCACCAAGGTGCGACCGTCATCGCCCCGGATCGTGGACGAGCGAGCGCCGAGTGCGACCCACACGCCCCGCACGCCCTCGCCCTCGACCGGGGCGCCGGGGCGGGCGGCAGCGGCGAATCGCAGACTCAGCCCGGCGACGAGGTCGGCGAGCAGCGGCCGCAACGACCACCCCAGGGCGGCCGCAGCGGCGAGGCCGGCGGCGCCCAGCCACGGCAGCCACGACAGCGGCGCGAGCGCCAGCAAGGCGCCAGCCATCGAAACAACAGCCGCAAACGCAGTGAGCCGGGAGATGCCCCGCAGCCCCCGGGAGGCCGGCCCGGCGGGAGCGAGGCGGCGCCCCACCCCGCGCGCGAGCAGCGCCACGAGGCCCAGCAGCAGGGCCCAGGCGCCGCGACTGGAGGCCATGCCGAGGCCGCGATCGCCGAGTCGATCCAGGGCGAGATCGAGGACCCGATCGAGGGTGCTCGGGGCGGGGCCAGCGCGCGGCGCGGCAGGGACCGGCGCGGGGGCGTCGACCAGCCAGG
>JBDQIL010000237.1:0-6517 GCA_040264415.1 Myxococcota bacterium | reverse complement strand
CGGCGGCGACGGCACGGACGGCGGCGGCGACGGGACCGATCCGGTGGATTGGGTGGGCGTCTAAGACGGCACCTGGTCGGTGACCGTCACCGAAGACCTGTTCGGCTACACCGACACCTGCACCGGCACCTTCACCGTCGAGGTCTTCGAGCTGGGCTACCCGAACACCGGGGGCGAGGGCACCTGCGCTTGGGCCGGCAGCTTGGGCATCTTCTCCACCCCCACCCTGACCTTCGGCGGCGACCTCGAAGAGCCCGACTGGACCTTCGACACCCCCGGGGTCACCTTCAGCGTGCTCGAGAACGACCTGTGGACGGGGGCCAACGCCTGGGCCGACGCCTCCACCGAGACCATCTGGGGCGAGTTCTCTGGCGACGACATCGTCACCTACTCGGGCTTCGGGGTGATGCTCGAGTTCGACGGCACCTTCGAGGTGTCTCGATAGCGGCTCGGGCCTCCGCCCGCAGCGGGGGTGCTGGGCCGGGTCTGCGGGTCATGCCGATGTCTTTGGGCCGCCCGACGGGGTAGGCTCGCCACCCTCACCGCGCACGGTGGGCGTTGGAGGACGAGATGACCCAGTTGATGTTGGTGGCCCTGCTCGGCCTCGCGCCGGCCCACGCGGCCCGCCCGGTCTGCGGTGACGGTGACGTGCGCGGTGGCGAGGAGTGCGACGGCGCGGCCCTCGACGGCCAGACCTGCCAGACCCTCGGCTACGACACGGGGTCGCTCGGGTGCCAGACCGACTGCACCTTCGACGTCACCAGCTGCTCGGTGCTGCCCACCGCCGCCTGCGGCGACGGCGTGGTCGAGGGCTACGAAGAGTGCGACGGCGCCGCCGACGCCGCGTGCCCCAGCGCCTGCTCGGACCTGTGCGCTTGCCCCGCCACGAGCCCGGGCGACCTCGAGATTCACGTCATCGACGTGGGCCAGGGCGACGGCGTGCTCATCGTGAGCCCGGACGGCTTCGCCATGCTGGTCGATGCGGGCACGAACGCCCAAGACGCCACGGTCGCCAGCTACATGGCGAGCATCGGCCTCAGCAGCCTCGACTACGTGCTGGTCACCCACATGGACAGCGACCACGTGGGCGGCATGGACGGCGTGCTGACCGACTACCCCTAGGTGGTGGTCGCCTTCGACAACGGCTCCGACCCGGGCACCATCTCGGTCTCCGACTACGACGCCGCCGCGGGGGATCGCCGCGCGACCTTGAGCACCGGCCAGCTCATCGACATGGGCCCGTCGCTCACCGTCGAGGCCTTGCACACGCAGGCCGGCGCCAGCCTCGAGAACAACAACTCCAACGTCATCAAGCTCACCTACGGCGCCAACTCGGTGCTGGTGGGCGGCGACTGCGAGACGGAGTGCGAGTCGAGCTTCGATCCGGGCGCCACCCAGGTCTACAAGGTGCACCACCACGGCGCCGGAGACAGCTCTTTGGAGGCCTTCCTGGCCCAGATGCAGCCCGAGGTAGCGCTCATCAGCGTGGGCAACGGCAACCCCTACGACCACCCGTCGCCCGACACCCTCGCTCGCCTCGACGCGGTGGGCGCCACCATCTTCCGCACCGACCTCGACGGTGACCTCGAGGTGCTGCTCGATGGCACGTCGTGGACCGTCAACGGCGAGGCGGCCTGCGTCGATGCCGAGGTCGAGGTCTGCGGCTCCATCGACGTGGGCGAGTGCAGCCTGGGCACCCGCACCTGCTCCGGCGGCGCCTGGGGCGCCTGCGAGGGGGCGGTCGAGCCGGTGGCCGAGGACTGCTCGAATGGCCTCGACGATGACTGTGACGGCGACGCCGACGCCACCGACCCCGACTGTGCGGCCACCAGCACCGCGCTGCAGCTGGCCCAGGTGGCCTACGACACGCCGGGCACCGACTCGGTGGAGGAGTTCGTCGACCTCTACAACCCGACCGGCGGCGACGTGGCGCTGGACGGCTGGACCCTGGCGGACGGGGCCGGCACCTGGACCTTCCCGGCCGGCACCACCATCGCGGCGGGCGCCTTCTTCACGGTCGCCCGCGACGCCGCCGGCCTCGAGGCGTGGGTGGCGGTGGTGCCCGACCTCGACGGGCTGACGCTGTCGCTCAACAACGGCGGCGACGTGCTGGTGCTGTCCGATGACCAGGGCGCCGGGGTCGACCGGGTGTACTGGGAGTCCTACGACCCCGCCTGGGGCCTGACCGCGGGCAGCGGCGACAGCCTGATCCGCACCGTGCCCGACATCGACACCGACTCGGCGGCCGACTGGAGCACCCGGTCCCCTGCCCTGCCCGACGGCGGCTCCGACAGCACCGGCGGCACTGGCGGCAGCTGCGGCGACGGCGTCTGCGACGCGGGCGAGGACTGCGAGAGCTGCTCCGCCGACTGCGCCGGGCAGACCAGCGGCCGCCGCGCCGACCGCTACTGCTGCGGCAACGGCACCTGCGAGTCGGTGGGCGAAGACAGCGGCACCTGCGCGGTGGACTGCGGCTGAGCCGGAAGGCGGCTCAGGAGGCCGCGGCCACCGCGAGGGCCAGGGGCGCCCACGCGGCCAGGGTCATGACACCCAGGAAGAGCCGCGCGGCGCCCGCCGAGGTGGGCGCGCTCACCGGTGCAGGTCGAAGCGGTCGGCCTGCATGACCTGCACCCAGGCGTCCACGAAGTCCTGCACGAAGACCGACTGGGCCCCTGCGTAGGCGTAGTGCTCCGCCAGCGCGCGCAGCTCGGAGTTCGAGCCGAACACGAGGTCGGCCTCGGTCGCGGTCCACGTCACCTCTCCCGACGGCGCCTTGCCCTCGAAGACGCCGGGGTCGGTGGCCGAGGGGGCCCACGCGGTCGACCGGTCGAGCAGGTTCACGAAGAAGTCGTTGGTCAGCGTGCCCGGCTTGTCGGTGAAGACGCCGTGCTGGACGCCGCCCGCGTTGGCGTCGAGGGCGCGGAGGCCGCCCACGAGCGCGGTCATCTCGGGCGCGGTGAGGTCGAGCAGGTCGGCCTTCTCGATCAGGCCATCGGCGGGCGAGCGCAAGGCGTCGGCGCCTCGGTAGTTGCGGAAGGCGTCAGCCTCGGGCTCGAGGTAGCTGAAGGCGGTGGGGTCGGTCTGGTCTTGGCTGGCGTCCATCCGGCCGGGCGCAAACGGTACCGAGATTTCGGTGCCGGCGTCCTTGGCCGCCTTCTCGATGGCCGCGGCGCCGCCGAGCACGATGAGGTCGGCCAGCGAGATCTTCTTGCCGCCCTTGGCCGCCTTGTTGAAGGTGGCCTGGATGCCTTCGAGCTTGGTCAGCACCGCCTCGAGCTCGGTCGGGTCGTTGGCGTCCCACGACTTCTGCGGGGCCAGCCGGATGCGGGCGCCGTTGGCGCCGCCGCGCATGTCGGTGTCGCGGTAGGTCGAGGCCGACGCCCAGGCCGTGCGCACGAGCTGGGGCACGGTCAGCCCAGAGGCCAGGATCTGCCCCTTCAGCGCCGCGATGTCAGCGGCCTCGACCAGCGGGTGATCGACCTCGGGGATGGGGTCTTGCCACGTGAAGACCTCTTCGGGCACCTCGGGGCCGAGGTAGCGGGCGCGGGGGCCCATGTCGCGGTGGGTGAGCTTGAACCAGGCCTCGGCGAAGGCGCGCTCGAACTGGTCGGGGTTGTCCAGGAAGCGCTGGGACACCTTGCGGTACTGCTCGTCCTGCTTGAGCGAGAGGTCGGTGGTGAACATCATGGGCGCGTGGCGCTTGCCCTCGACGTGGGCGTCGGGCACGATCCCGTCGGCTTCGGGGTTGGTGGGCTTCCACTGGGTGGCGCCGGCCGGGCTCTTCGTCTGCTCCCACTCGAAGGCCATCAGGTTGCCCAGGTACTGGTGGGTCCACTGGTTGGGGGCCGCGGTCCAGGCGCCCTCGAGGCCGCTGGTCACGGTGTCTTCGGCGTTGCCCTTCCCACAGGAGTTCATCCAGCCCATGCCCTGGCTGGCGACCCCCTGGGCGGCGGGCTCGGCGTCGACGCAGCCATCGGGGGCGTAGGCGCCGTGGGCCTTGCCGAAGGTGTGGCCGCCGGCGATCAGCGCGACGGTCTCTTCGTCGTTCATGGCCATGCGCGCGAAGGTGGAGCGGATGTCGCGGGCGGCCGCCAGCGGGTCGGGGTTGCCGTTCGGGCCCTCCGGGTTGACGTAGATCAGGCCCATCTGCACGGCGGCGAGGGGCCGCGCGAGCTCCCGGTCGCCGTGGTAGCGCTCATCGGCGAGCATCTTCTCTTCGGGACCCCAGTACACGAGGTCGGCCTCCCAGTCGTCTACGCGGCCGCCGGCGAAGCCGAGCGTCTCGAAGCCCATCTCCTCCATGGCCACGTTGCCGGCCAGCACCATGAGGTCGGCCCACGAGAGGTCGCGGCCGTACTTCTGCTTGACGGGCCAGAGCAGGCGCCGCGCCTTGTCGAGGTTGGCGTTGTCGGGCCAGCTGTTGAGCGGCTCGAAGCGCTGCTGTCCGCCGCCGGCGCCGCCGCGCCCGTCGGTCGCGCGGTAGGTGCCGGCGCTGTGCCAGGCCATGCGCACGAAGAGCGGCCCGTAGGTGCCGTAGTCGGCCGGCCACCAGTCCTGCGAGTCGGTGAGCACGGTGGCGATGTCGCCCTTGACGGCCGCGAGGTCGAGCGCCTGGAAGGCCTCGGCGTAGTCGAAGGTGCCGCCCGTGGGGTCGGACTTGGCGACGTTGTCGCGCAGCGGAGAGAGGTCGACCTTCTCGGGCCACCAGGCGGTGTTGGCCTTGGGGGTCATGGCCGGACGCGTGGAGGTGGGCGCGGGCTCGGCGGCGGCGGCGGGCGCAGGGTCGGCGGCGGCCGGCTGGCGCGCGGCGCACGCGGCGAGCAGGGACAGGGCGAGCAGGCGATGGGGGTTCGAGCCGGGGTGCGTCATGAGATCTCCAGTGCGAGTCGGTTCGGGCGGAGGCGCCGTCGGTGGCGTCGTACCCCGTTGCACAGCCCGTGCCAGCGACGCGCAGATCGCACCGATTCATTCAGAGTGACCACCAGGCGGGCCAGATGCGGCCGGACCCGGTCTGGTTTGGTTTCGCCGGACACCGATATCTCGGTCACGGTCACCGACATGTCGGTGATGTGGGCCGCCCATGGGTGGAGGGCGTCGCCAGCCAGCCGCGTCTCGCTACAGCAGCCGACGCCAGAGCGGCGACGTGGCCCACAGCGCCGCGAACATCGCGGCAGGCTGGCGCTTGTTCTTGCTCCACAGGAACTTCATCTGCCCTTTCAAGAAGGGCGGGCTGAGGAAGGCGGTGGCCAGGTCGACCGACTCGCGGGCGTTGACCGCCTTGAGGCCGGCGCGGGTGGCGCCGCCCCGAAAGGTGCGGCCGCCGGCGTCGGCGCGGGCGCGGGCCAGGGCGCGGGCCGCGTCGAGCAGCCTCTCTCGGGGGACCACTTGGTCGATGAGGCCGGCTTCGGCAGCCTGGGCAGCGGTCGGGCGCCATCCTTCGGCCCCGAGCATGCGGGCGGCCGTCTCTTCCCCCATCAGGCGGGCGAAGTGCTCGCTCGAGCAGCCCTCGGGAGGGATTCCCAGGCGCGCGAAGGGCGTGGTGAAGGTGGCGGTGTCGGCCGCTACGATGGCGTCGGCGAGGGTGGCGGAGGTGACCGGCGCCCCGATGGCCGGGCCGTTGACGGCGATCACCAGGGGCTTGTCCACGTCGAGGAAGGCGTCGAACAGGGCCTGGTTGTGCTCCACGATGAAGGCGTGCAGCTTCTTGGGGTGCTGCAGCCGCAGGGTGGCGCCCAGGTTGACCCCGGCGCTGTAGTAGTCGCCGGCCCCGGTGAGCACGATCGCGTCGGCGGATCCATCGGCGCTGGCGGTGGCCAGGGCCTCGATCAGCGCCGTGAGCATGGGCGCGGTCCACCCGTTGAGGCGGCGCGGGTGGTTCATCGTCAGCGTCGTGACGCGGTCGATGGTCTCGGTGAGGATGAGGGGGTCGGCCACGGGCGCTCCTGGTGGACGCCCCCTCTACCACCCCACCGTGGGGTCCATCACGTCGCGGGGGGTGTCGGCGCCGCGCTCGCCCGCGAGCTGCCCCGCCGTGACGCCGCCGCGGAAGGGCGCAGAGGCCACCTCCAGACCGTCGTGGCGCAACACGACGCGCAGGTCGGCGTCGATGGGACCGGCGTAGCGGGGCAGGTCGAGCACCCACGCGGCGCCTGCGGGGAGCGAGACCGTGTGGAAGCTGTTGCCACACCAGCTCTTGGGGAGGTGCTCGAGGTCGCGCCAGGCGGCGTCCACCCGCACCTGTTGGACGAGGTCGATGCGGCTGTCTTGGGCGCGGAGCGTGGCGATCTCGGCGCCGCCGTTGACCAGCCGCACCCGAACCCCTGCGTGGCCCCGCCAGCGCACCGCGGCGTCGCGGTCGATGTGCAGGTAGAGGCCGCCGGTGTGCGCGACGCGGGGGGCTGCGGTGGGGCCGTTGTCGCTCTCGCCGTAGCCGCCACGGTCGTCGGGATGGGGCCCGCTCGCCACCAAGGCCGAGCCCGGCAGCTGGTGGGCGGCGATCACCCCGGGCGCGGCGGGG
>JBDQIL010000236.1:0-6526 GCA_040264415.1 Myxococcota bacterium | reverse complement strand
GCCCACGCGCCAGCCCGGCCCCCCGGTCGTGGGCGTGGCTGAGGGCCCACTCGACGCGCCGGTGGGCGCGCCCCTGGGGGGCTACACGGGGCGCTGCACCTGCTTCGGCGGCGACGGCGAGATCGACGGCCGCGACACGGCCTACACCCTCAAGTTCAACCCGTCGGTGGGCGTGCAGACGCGCCCCCGGGCGAAGGTCGTCTGGATCGAGAACGGCGACCAGGAACTCGTCTGGCTCAAGACCGACGCCATCTTCGCCTTCGAGGGGCTGCACCGCGCCGTGGCCGCGCGCCTCGAAGAGGAGACCGGGCGGGATCTGGAGGGCAATGTGGTGCTGTCGACCACCCACAGCCACGCGGCGCCCGGCGGCTGGGACCGCGGCCTGCACTGGTTCTTGGGCTTCGACCGGTACAACGCTGAGCTCTTCGAGCGCGAGGTCGAGGCGCTCACCGCGGTGGCCCTCGACGCCTGGGCCGACCGCGAGCCGGCGGAGATGGGGTTGGGCCTGGCCACCGACTGGGATCCAGAGGACGCCGTCTACCGCGACCGGCGCGGCGAGAACAACGACCTGGCCTTCTTCGACGACATCCCGGCCGGCCCCTACAAGGACCCCAACCTCTCGGTGTTGCGCATCGACCGGGCCAGCGATGGCGCGCCCAAGGCGCTGGTCTTCGGCTTCGGCATGCACGGCACCACGCTGGGCGCCAACAACCAGCTCATGTCCTCCGAGGCCGGCGGCCATGTCGAGCTGGCGGTGGAGGAGCACTTCGGCCCCGACGTGGTGGTGGCCTGGGTGCAGCACGGCGGCGGCGACGCCTCGCCGGCCGGCCCCGACGGCGAGATGGGCCTGGCTCGCATGGAGGCCATCGGCGCCTCGGCGGTGGGCGCCATCGTCGACCTCTGGGACCAGACGCCGACGACGACGGGCGACATCGTGATCGAGAGCGTCACGCACGGAATCGACAGCAACCGCGACCAGATCTCGGTGGAGCGCCCCTACGGCACGCTCACCTACGCGCCCTACGACCCCGACCTCGTCCCTGACCAGCTGATCTTCAGCGAGACCGGCGAGGTGTTGAGCCCCATCGACGAGTTCAACACCGAGACCGGCGGGGCCTTCTGCGGCGATGATCAGCCGCTGTTCCCCAACAGCGACGTGGGCGGCGAGGGCAAGGCCTACGCCTCGTGCTCCGACGTCGGGGTGCTCGGGCCCATCATCGGCGGCATGTTCGGGGTCACGGCCGAGGAATTCTCGCTGCCGCTGACCGAGTCCACCGCGCTGACCGCCACCACGTCGCTCCTGGGCCCGCTCCCCATCCGCGAGCCCGACGGCACCGTCGTAGAAGACGACGTGCTGCTGGCCTTCCTGCCGGGCGAGGCCACCGCGATGCTCACCGAGCAGGTGCGGCGTCGGGCGGCCGACCAGCTCGGCCTCACCCACACCCTGCCCATCGGCTACTCGCAAGACCACATGGGCTACATGCTCATCCCCGAGGACTGGCTGCAGGGCGGCTACGAGCCCTACATCAACCTCTGGGGCCCGCTCCAAGCCGAGCACGTGGTCGAGCAGATGCTGTGGATGTCGGAGCAGTGGCTGCTGACCGACGCCCTGGAGCCCCAGCGCCCGCGGGGCACCTTCCCCGACTCGGACTACCCCGGGGCCGAGCCCGCGCTCCCCACCCTCGAGCCCGACCTCACCCCCGACGCGGGCACCCCCCTCACGTCGGCGCCCGAGGGGCTCGTGGTGGCGGTGGAGGGCCTCACTCCGCAGGTGGCCCCCGACCCCGAGGTGGCCCGCGTGCAAGGCATCGCGCAGCTCGCCTGGGAGGGCGGCGACCCCGGCGTCGACCTGCCGCGGGTGAGCCTGGAGCGCCTCGACGGCGACGCCTGGTCGCCCGTGACCACCGCATCGGGGCGCTTCATCGACGACACCCGCGCCGACATCGTGCTCACCACTACGCCCGACCCGGTGTCTCCCGCCGACGCCCCGCAGGTGCACCGCTGGTGGGCCGCCTGGCAGGCGGTGGGCACCGACGACGCCCGCGCCGCGCTCCCGCTCGGCACCTACCGGCTCCGGGTGGAGGGCCACCGCTACACGGGCGGCGCGGCCACCTGGCCGTGGCCCACCGAAGCCTACGAGCTGGCGTCCGAACCCTTCGACGTGGTGCCCGCGCGCATCGACCTGCAGATGGCCGAGGACGGCCTGCGGGCCTGGATCCCCGGCCCCGCGCAGGGCTACCGCATGATCGACCCCGCGGGCCGCGCCCGGGGCGCCAACCCCGCCCGCGAGCTCACCGTGACGTGGGAGACCGACGACGGCGAGGTGGTGGAGTCGCCACCACTGCTCGACGTGGTGAGCGGCGTGGCCCGCTTCGACGTCGCACCCCCCGACGGCGCCATCGCCGTGGTCGCCACCGACCCCGCCGGCAACACCGGCCGCCTCGACCTCTGAGCGCCCCCCCTCTTCGGATGCAGCCATGCACGCACGACTCCTGCCGCTGGCTCTGACCACGCTGCTGGCCTGCGGCAACGAGCGAGCCGCGCCTGCGGGCGCGGCCGGAGGCGGCGCCGACGGCGCCGACAGCGGCGAGACCTGGCGCCCCGACGTCGCCTGCCCTGGCGACGCCGGCTGCGCGTCGAACGACGGCCCCCTCCGCGCCGGCGCCGCCAAGCGGGTCATCACGCCGCCCTGCTTCGAGACCTGGGAGGACCTCGACGGTGGCGACAGCTACTCGCGGTCCAACGACGCCTACAAGGACTGCGGCTGCGACCGCATCTGCCCCGACGACCCGGACTGGCCCGGCGCCGACGACGGCGAGAACGACGGGGTGTTCCAAGCGGTGTGGATGGCCGGCTTCCAGAACAGCCGCCCCGCCATGGGGGTGCACGACGACCTGTGGGCGCGGGCCGTGGTCTTCGAGTCGGGGGACACCCGGGTCGGGCTGGTCTCCCTCGACATCGTCGGCCTCTTCTACGACGACGTCCTGCTCGTTCGCGCCGCCGCAGCCGCCGCCGACCTCGACCTGCTGGTGGTGCAGTCCACCCACACCCATGAGGGGCCCGACACGATGGGACAATGGGGGCCCGACCTCACCACGTCGGGCAAAGACCGGGCCTATGTCGACTGGCTCATCACCCAGGCCGCCGACGCGGTGATCGAGGCCGCGGGCGCCCTCGAGCCCGCCACGCTCACCGCGGTCGCGGTCGACACCGCCGCCCCGTTCGGCGAGAAGGGCACCCGCAACCTCGTGCGCGACTCCCGCGACCCCGTGGTCATCGACCAGCACCTCTACGCGGCCCACTTCGCCAGCCCCGGCGGCGAGACCATCGCCACCCTCGTCAACTGGGGCAACCACCCCGAGACCCTCGCCGACGAGAACCTCCAGCTCACCAGCGACTACCCCCACTACCTGCGCGAGGCGGTCGAGGGGGGCGTCACCTGGGGCGACACCCGCACCGAGGGCTTGGGCGGGATCTGCGTCTTCAGCAGCGCGGCCCTGGGCGGCATGATGACGCCGCTGGGGGTGACGGTGACCGACCGCGACGGCGTCGACCACACGGCCAGCGACTTCGCCAAGGCCGAGGCCATCGGCAAGCTGACCGGCGAGCTGGCCATCCAGGCCATTCGCAGCGCCGGGCCCGCCACCGACCCCACCGTGTCGGTGGCCGCCAGCCAGCTCTTCATCCCCGCGCACAACGAGGCGCTTCGCCTGGCGCACGCCCTGGGCGTGCTCGACCGGGAGCTCCACAACTACGACCCGTCCCTCGGCATCACCGACCTCAACCGCCCCGAGGTGCTCACCGAGGTGGGCCTGATCGGGCTGGGCCCCATCCGCATGCTCGCGATCCCCGGCGAGTTGCTGCCCGAGCTGGCGATCGGCGGCTACGACGGCTCGCGGGTGAACACCACCGAAGACCCCCTCGTCGACCCGGACAACCCCGCACCCCCCGACCTCGACCGGGCGCCCGGGCCCCCGTACTACAGCGACCTCATGGGGGCGCAGCACAACTGGATCCTCGGCCTCGCCAACGACGAGCTCGGCTATCTGATCCCCGCCTACGACTACGTCCTCGACCCGTCGCTGCCCTACCTCGATGAGGCCGACGGCGACCACTACGAGGAGACCAACAGCCTGGGGCCCGACGCAGCGCCCCTGATCTCCGCCCTGGTGGAGCGCCTGACCGCGCACACACCGTGACCCAGCACGGACGAATCTGTCACCTGTCCGTCACGTGGTTCCCTCCTCTGGTAGATTGAGGGTGGCTCCTCGGAGCCACCCCGACGCGGCGGCGCAGTCGGAACAAACCGACTCCGTCGCCATCCAGCCTCGAGAAACCGGAGCACAGATGAAGATCGACTTCCACTCCCCGGACAACCTCTTCACCGCGAAGCTGAAGGCCCGATGCACCGAGAAGTTCGCTCGGCCCATCGAACGGTACAAGCTCGACGGAGAGTTGACCCGGGTGGACGTCGTCGCGGTCGAGCAGCACGAATCGATCGGCTTCCGCGTGCGCTTCCGCCACCCCGGCATGCGCATCCACGTCTCTGCCATCGAGGGCGAGCTGCTCAACGCCTGCGACAAGGCCATCGCCAAGCTCGATCGTAAGCTCAAGGGCTTGATCGACAAGAAGGCCGACGCCAAGCGGCGCGCCGCGGCCGCGTGGCCCGAGCCGCAGCCGCTGGGCGAGTCCGACCTCTTCACCGAAGACGAAGAGGAGGTGCTGCGCGACATGGGCGCCCTCGACACGGTGCTCGCCCTCTAGGCCGCTACCACTCGATGGAGGCGCCGGCGTAGTCGAAGAAGCCGCCGGTGTCCTCGGGTCTCAGGCCCGCCACGACCGCTGCCATCTGTGCAGCGGCGTCGGCGGGCTTCGCCGTGTAGCGCCCGCGGGCGTAGGGCTCGCTCAGGGCGGTGGGCACGGTGCCTGGATGCAGAGCCACCACCACCGCGGCCGGGCGCTTGCGGGCGATCTCGATGGCGGCGCAGCGGGTGAGCTGGTTGAGCGCCGCCTTCGACGCGCGGTAGCTCATCCACCCGCCCAAGCGGTTGTCACCGACCGAGGCGAGCCGGGCCGACAGGGTGACGAAGACGCACGGGCGACCGCGGGGGAGAAGCGACGAGAAGTGCTTGAAGAGCAGCGCGGGGCCGATGGCGTTGATGGCGTAGCTGCGGGCCATCACCACCGGGTCGAGGTCGCGCAGGGCGCGCTCCGGATCGACGCCGTCGATGGCGAGGGCGCCCGTGGCATCGACGATCCAGTCGAAGGAGGCGCCCTGGGCAGACAGGGCCTCGGCCGACCGCGCGAGGCTCGCCTCGTCGAGCAGGTCGAGGCCATCCACCGAGCGGCTGCGGCGCGTCACGCGGCACCCCAGCCCCTCGAGGTGGTCGGCGAGGGCCGCGCCCAGGCCGCCGGAGCTGCCGAGGACGAGGGCGGTGTCGGGCATCGGCATGGGGCCTCCAGGGTTGGGTCAGCCCTACCCGAGCCCGGCGGCCACACCAGCCCGCGCCCCCCGGGCAGCCGCCGAACCGCGTGACGGGGAGGCGGGCTGGCATAGGAGCCCCTCCACCCGCACGGGAGCCCGCATGGACGACCAGACCCGCACCGAGATCGAGGCCGCCGCCTTTCGCGCGCTGCTCACCCACCTGCAGCAGCGCACCGACGCCCAGAACATCGACCTGATGAACCTCGCGGGCTTCTGCCGAAACTGCCTGTCGAAGTGGATGCGGGCTGCCGCCCTCGAGCGCGGGGCCGAGATGACCGACGCCGAAGCCCGCGAGGCGGTCTACGGCATGCCCTACGGCGAGTGGAAGCGGGAGCACCAGGCGCCCGCGTCGGACGAGCAGAAGCTGCGCTTCGCCGAGACCGCGCCCCTGCACGCCAAACACGACCTGCCGTAGCGCCGCCGGGCGTTCAGAGCGCGGCGGCCAGCTCGGACAGCCGGGCGCCGCCATCGCGGAAGACCGGCCAGCCGTCGCCCACCAGCACCGCCGTGATGTGGGGCAGGGCCGCGAGGCGCTGCACCGAGCGCGCGGCGGCCGCCGGGTCGGTGAGCTTGGGGGCCGGAAGCAACATCAGGCTGCCGCCGGCGTGGGCGCGCACCAGGTCACCGGTGATCAGCGTGGTCTGGTCGAGCACCAGGGCCAGCTCGCCCGGGGTCTTCGAGCCGTCGAGGGCGATCACGTCGATGCCGGGCGCCACCGTGTCGCCGTCGGAGAGCCAGCGATCGCACGCGATGGGGAAGCCCTCGCGCTCGGCCGCTGGGCCCGCGACCTGGGCGCCGCTCCACGCGCGGATCGCCTCGGTCGCGCGCGTGTGGTCGGAGTTCGTCACGACGATCCAGGCGACGCCCCCGAGCGCCTCGAGGTGCGCGCGGTCGTGGTCGGACAGCGGCATGGGGTCGACCAGCACGTTGCCGCTCGGGCGCACCGCGCAGAGCCCGTTGAAGTCGACGTTGCGGGTGGCGTCGAAGGCGGACCAGCTGAACAGGTCGGGGCGGTGCAGGGCTCTCACGGGACCTCCGGGG
>JBDQIL010000235.1:0-6533 GCA_040264415.1 Myxococcota bacterium | reverse complement strand
GTCCAGCGGAGTCGCGGGGGGCGGGCCTGACCGGCGCCGCCGGGATCCCCGCATGCGACAATGCCGCATGACCACCCGCCCCCAAGACCGCCCGCTGCGTAGCGACGTCCGCGCCCTCTCCACCGCCCTTGGCCGCGCCGTCGCCCGAATCGAGGGCCCCGCGGTGCTCGAAGCGGTCGAGGAGCTGCGGACAGCCTGCAAGGCCCGCCGCCGCGGCGAACCAGGCGCACCCGATCTCGACGCCCTGCTGGCGCAGGTAGACGCCTGGGACACGGCCACCGCCGCCAAGGTCGCGCGGGCGTTCACGCTGTTCTTCTTGCTCATCAACACCGCCGAGCAGGTGCATCGGCTGCGTCGGCGCCGGTGGTACGCGCAGCAGCCCGGCCAGGGCTCTCAGCCCGGCTCCATCCTGGGCGCTGGCCCAGCTGCAGGACCGCGGCCGTTCGCTGGACGAGATCGAGTCGGCGCTGGGGGCGCTCGAGGTCTGCCCGGTGCTCACCGCGCACCCCACCGAGTCCACCCGCCGCACGGTCCTCGCGCTGCAAGCCCGCGTGGCCGATCTCCTGCTCGCCGCCGACGCGGTGCCCGACCACCGTCGCGACGCCGCCCTCGAGGCCCTCGAGGTCGAGGTCGAGCTCTTGTGGATGACGGCGGAGAACCGACCCGATCGCCCCTTGGTGCTCGATGAGGTGAGCACGGTGCTGTGGTACCTTGAGACCCGCCTCGCCCAGGCCACGGGCCGCGTGGTGCGTCGGGTCGAGGACGCCTTCGAGCACGCCGCGGGTCGACCGCTCGGCCAGCCGCCCGCCCTCACCCTGGGCAGCTGGGTGGCCGGCGACCGCGACGGCAACCCCTTCGTCACCCCCGACACCACCCTCGCCGCGGCCCGCCGCGCCCAGCACCGGATGCTGGAGCGCTACGAGGCGCGGGTGCACTCGCTCATCGGGCGGCTGTCCCTCTCCGCCCGCATCGTCGGCGTCCCAGAGGCCCTGCGCGCGGCGGTCGATGGGTACCGGCGGCGATTCCCGGCCGTGGCCGACCGCGACGGGCGCCGCGATCTCGACGAGCCCCTCCGCCTCTTCCTGTCGTTCGTGCACGCCCGCCTCGGGGCGACCCGGCGGGCGGTCGAGGATCGAGACGCCGGCCGCCCCCCCGTCGAGACCCGCGGCTACGCCGACGCCCAGGCCTTCGACGACGACCTGGCCGTGGTGGCCCAGGTGCTCGACGCCGCCGGCGCGGTGCACGCGCGCCGCACCTGCCTCGACCCGGTCCGCGGCGAGGTGCGAGCCCTCGGGTTCTGTGGGTACCGCCTCGACATCCGAGAAGACAGCGGCGCCCACACCGAGGCCGTCGCGGCCCTGTGCGGGGCGGCGGGCCTCGCCCCCCTCGACCGCGCCGGCTTGACCCGAGAGCTGCTGGGGCGACGCCCCCTCGTGGGCCCCCACGGGGTGCTCGACCCCGAGACCACCCGCCGCGTCCAGGTCTTCGCGACCATCCGGCAGCTGCACGAGGAGGTGGGCCCCGCGGTGGCCGAGACCTACATCATCTCGATGGCCCACGACGCAGAGGACGTGCTGCGGGTGTGCCTGCTCGCCCGAGAGCAGGGCCTGCTCGATCTCACCGCACCGCAGTCGAGCATCGACGTCGTCCCCCTGTTCGAGACCCGGGCCGACCTCGTGGCCGCCCCCGACGTGCTGCGCGACCTGTTCAGCGACCCGGCCTACCGACGGCAGCTCCAGGCCCGGGGCATGCGCCAGCAAGTGATGATCGGCTACTCGGACAGCGGCAAGGACGCCGGCCCGTTCACCGCAGCCTGGGAGCTGGTGCGAGCACAGCGGGCCCTCGGCGAGGTCTGCGCCGAGTACGGCGTGCAGCTCACGCTCTTCCACGGGCGGGGCGGCACGGTGGGCCGCGGCGGGGGCAGCCCCGTCTACCGCGGCCTGGTGTCCCTCCCGCCAGGCACGGTGCAGGGCCGCATCCGGATCACCGAGCAGGGTGAGATCATCAGCCAGAAATTCGGTCTCGACGAGCTCGCCGACCGCAGCCTCGAGGTGTTGTTGGCGGGCACCCTCATGGCCAGCCAGCAGGACTGGCGCGAGGCTGTGCCCTCGTCCACGCAGCTGGCCTGGGCCGCGGTGATGGACCGCATGTCGCACACCGCGCTCGGGGTCTTCCGCGGGGCCGTCCACGACGACAACGCCGTCTACGAGATGTTCTTGCAGTGCACGCCGGTGCGCGAGCTGGCGCACGTGCACTTTGGCAGCCGGCCCGCGTACCGAGAGCGCGGGGCCGGCACCATGGCGGGCATCCGAGCCATCCCCTGGGTCTTCGGCTGGACCCAGATCCGCTTGATGCTGCCCGGCTGGATGGGCGTGGGGGCGGCGCTCCACGCCGAGATCGAGTCCGGCGGGCTCGAGACCCTTCAGCAGATGGCACGGCAGTGGCCGTTCTTCGACGACCTGCTGTCGAAGGTGGAGATGGTGGCGGCCAAGGCCGACCCCGACATCGCCGCGCTCTATGTGGAGCGCTTTGGCGGCGACGCCGTCCTCTTCGCGCGCCTGTGCGCCGAGCTGGAGCGAACGGTCGCGTCGGTGAAGGCCATCCGTGGGGCCGACGCCCTGCTGCCCGACAACCCCGTGCTTCGCGGCAGCATCGCGCTGCGAAACCCCTACGTGGACGCGCTGAACCTCCTCCAGATCAGCCTCTTGCGCCGCAAGCGGGCGGGCGAGTCGGTCGATGCGGCCCTCGGGACCACGCTCAACGGCGTCGCGCAGGGGCTGCGAAACACCGGGGAGGCGGCCGGTCTCCGCGCGGAGGACTGGCCGCGGAGCCGCGGTCGATGCGCTCCAACCAGCCGCCTATCGACCGCCACCGTCGAACGGAGCCGGGGGCAGGTCGGCCTCGGTCTGGAGCGTCACCCCGCGGGCCCGGAGCAGGGCCGCGAACACGCCGTCTCCCGGCCCCACCGACCCGTCTCGCCAGGTGCGCCCGCACCCACACGACGGCGAGCGCGCCTTGAGCAGGGCGTTGGTGGCGTGGGGATCATGAGCGAGGGCCGCGCGAGCGCCCCCGCGAAAGGCGTCGGTCACGTCGCCCCCGTCGTGAAGCCGCCGCACCGTCGCGGAGTCGGCCCACACCCCCGCGCCGTCGCCGCCGCGCAGCTCTGCGGGCGGCCGGGGCGTGCCCAGGCCCCCGAGCTCTTCGGGGCACACCGGCGTCAGGGCCACGCCGGCGGCCGCGCGCCCACGCGCCCACGCGGCCACCTCGGGGCGCGCGCGCGCGGCGCCGTCGTACCGGCAGGCCCGCCCCACGAGGCACGCAGAGACCAGCCAGCGCTCGGTCACCGGGCCGCGCCCCGCGCGGGCCGTCGGTCGACCACGCACACCTCTCCGTCGGCGATCTCGACCCGCAGCGTCGCGCCGGGGTCGGGCCGGTGGCGGACCAGATGCTCGGCCACCGCGCCGGTCACGTGGCGCTCGATCTCGCGCCGCAAGAACCGGGCGCCGTAGTGGGGGTGATAGCCGCGCGCTGCCAGCCAGTCTTCGACCTCGGGGGCGACCTCGATGGTGATGCCGCGGCCCCCGAGCCCCTCCCGTTCGGCCAGGGCGACCAGCTCGCGGCGGGAGATCCCGCGGATGACCTCGCGGTCGAGGGGGTGGAAGTGCACCACCCGGTCGAAGCGGTTCAGGAACTCGAGGCGGAAGGTGTCGCGCAGCCGCCGGTCGAGCTCCTGGTCGAGCAGGGTGAGGTCGGTGGCGCGGGCGAAGCCGAGCCCTTTGTCGCGGTAGACCTCAGAGCCCGCGTTGGACGTGGCGATCACGATGAGGCTGGTCACCGAGATGACCTCGGCCCGCCCGTTGATGAAGCGCCCCTCGTCCACCAGCTGCAAGAAGGCGTCATGGACACGCGGGTGGGCCTTCTCGAGCTCGTCGAGCAGCAACACGCCGAAGGGGTGGCCGGCGAGCCGCTGGGTGAGCACGCCGCGCTGCTGCGACACCCTCGGGGCATCGGGGGCCCCGAAGAGCATGGCCTGGGCGTGCTCGCCCGCGAAGTCCGCCATGTTCACGCGGATGACCCGCTGGGGGTCACCAAAGAGGTACTCGGCGAGCAGCTGCGCGGTGAGGGTCTTGCCGACCCCAGTGGGCCCCACGAACAAGAAGACGCCGAAGGGGCGCCGGAGATCGGCCACCCCCGCCTTGACCAGCGCGATCATGCGCACCATCGCGTCGACCGCCTCTTGCTGACCCAGCAAGCGGTCGGCCAGAAAGCCGTGCAGATCGTCGAGATCGAGTGCGACGTCGGGATCGACCAGCCGCGCTGGAACGCGGGTGAGCTGGCTGAAACGCTGCACGACCTCGCGCCGCGAGACCGGCCCGTCGCACACGTCGGAGGCCTGCCGCAGCAGGTCGAGGGCCTTGCGCGGGAAGCGCTGGTTTCCCATGAACCGACCGGTCAGCTCGACCGCCGCGCGCCGCCCCGCGAGCCCGATCGACGGCTCGCCCTTGCCCGCCCGCCACGCGCACCAGGCGTCGAGGATGGAATCGACCCGGGGCAGGCCCGGCTCATCGAGCACCACGGGCGACAGGAACTCGTTGAGGTCGGGCCAGTACTCGGTCAAGGCGTCGAGCTCGGCCGGCGTCGATTCAGCCAGCATGGGGCGGCTCATCTGGCTGACGAGCCGGTACAGGATGGGCTCCCAGTCGAGGGAGAAGGCCGCGTGCAGGTCGCGGATGAAGGGCACCACGTCGGGGGCCTCTTCGATGAGGTGCTCGACCACCCGCTGGGCGGCCTCGGCCGCCTCCTCCTTCTTGGCGTACCGGCCGGCGATGCCCCGCAAGCTGATCTGCACGACGCGGCGGCCGCGCAGGCAGGCCGGCCCCGCCCCCGCCACCGACTGCCGCACGATCTCGTGAATGACGGCGGTCTTGCCCACGCCGGGCGGCCCCACCAGCACGGGGAAGCGGCTCGGCGCACGCAAGATGTCGTGAACCTGATGCAGCGCGTCGTCGGCGCAGAAGGCCGGACCGAGCTCACCGGCTTCGGCGGCCGCGGTCAGGTCGCGTTCGATCCAGCGGTCGAGCTCGACGATGTCGGACCGGGTCGAGTCAGACTTGCGTTCACGCTTGCCCATTGGGCCAACTCCCAGGCGCACGGCCAACCCCAGCCGTATCCGGTTCGAGCCGGTGGCGGTGGGGCGTCGGTCGAGCGGTCAGGGCGCGGCTGCCGGGGGGGCGCCGTCATCGCGCAGCAGGCAGACCGAGTTGATGCAGAAGCGCTTGCCGGTCGGTGGCGGACCATCATCGAAGACGTGCCCCAGGTGGGCATCGCAGCGGTTGCAGCGCACCTCCACCCGCAGCATACCCAGGCTGGTGTCCTTGATCTGCTTGACGTTTTCGGGCACCGCGGTGTGAAAGCTGGGCCAGCCGGTGCCCGACTTGAACTTCGTCTCGCCCTCGAACAGGGGGAGGCCGCACGACGAGCACACGAAGGTGTCTTTGCCCTTGTAGTCGAGCAGGCCGCCGGTGAAGGGCCGCTCGGTGCCAGCCTCTCGGCAGACCCGCACCTGCTCGGTGGTGAGCCGGGCCGCGTACCAGTCGGCCGCCTTGGACGTCCAGTCTTCCGACGCGGGGTCGATCGACGAGAGGTGCGAGCCAGAGACGGTCAGGGGGACGTCGTCGGCGAGGGCGGTGGGCCCTCCCGGCAGCAGGAGCGCGAGCCCCAGTGCCACCACGACCAAAGCGACGACTCGAAGAAGGACGGGGTTTCGCATGCAGCCTCCCGGGCTGAGACTCCTTTAGGATGCCCGACGGCCCGCGCCAGTCGCGGGCGCTCGGTCACGAAAGGTCACGCGTCCGGGCGGTCGCGCCGCTTGCCAGGGAGCAGCTGCACGCCCACGCTGAAGCCGGGCCAATGCCGCACCACGAGGCTGTCGCTGGGCGCCAGGTCGGGCCCGTCGACGGTGGAGTAGTGGCTTCCATCGTGCACGGTCGACACGAAGGTGTTCCAGCTCAGCGAGCCGGTGACGGCCACGCCGCGCACGAGGCGCAGGCCGCCGAGGGCCCGGGCCGTGTACAGGTCGTTCTGGGCGATGAGCAGCCCCTGCAGCGGGCTGACATGGCGCCAGATGGCGTCCGCCTCGAAGAACAGGCGACCGGTGAGATCGCTGTGGAACCCGAGGCCGTAGAGCAGGGCCCACTCGGGACAGTCGCCGAACGGGCGCTGGCTGACGCCGAAGAGGTTGTGGAAGCGGTCAGAGCCATGCTTGATCGCCACGTTGCCGAAGCTCGACTCGTCCACCCAGCCGTCGAGGTGGGTGCGCCCCTCCCAGATGAGGTTGATGAGGCCCGCGCTGGCATCGGACGTGCGGGCGACGTTGATGAGGCCGAGCTGGAGGCCATCGACGTGGCCGCGGCTGACGTTGACGGGCGCCATCTGCATGCCATCCACGGCACCCGCGAGGTTGAGGCCGCGGGCGAGCTGCAGCCCGTCGAGCTCCTCGTGGGCGAGGTTGACGCCGCCGGCGAGCTGCAGGC
>JBDQIL010000234.1:0-6574 GCA_040264415.1 Myxococcota bacterium | reverse complement strand
GGCATCCCCGTCCCCGAGGCCCTCGACGAGGTGTGGCGGCAGTGCATGCGGGTCGCCCCGGCCGAGCGCTACCCGACCGCCCGCGCGGTCGCCGCAGACATCGACGCCTGGCTCGAGGGCTCGCGCGCGCGGGAGCGCGCGATGGGGCTGGTGGACGAGGCCCGGCGGCGGGTGCCCGCGCTCGCCGAGGCCCGCCTCAAGGCGAACCGCAGCCGGGAGCGCGCCCGCGCGTCCGTGGTGTCGCTCCGCCCCTCCGACCCGCTCGAGGTCAAGGAGGCGGCCTGGGCACTCGAAGATCAGGCGCAGGCCTACGCTGGCGAGCTGGACGAGCGGTACCAGGAGATCTCCACCCGCGCCCGCCTCGCGCTCGCGCAGGTACCCGACCTCCCCGAGGCGCGGGCCATCCTCGCCGATCAGTACCGAGAGCGGGCCGAGGCCGCCGAGGCGATGGGCGACACCACGGCCGCGCGAGAGCTCCGCGCCCTGCTCGCCGCCTACGACGACGGCCGCCACGCCGCCTATCTGCGGGCAGACGGAGAGCTGCGCCTGAGCACCACGCCCAAGGGCGCGCAGGTGCACGTCTACCGATACGAGCAGCAGTCTCGGCGCCTGGTCACCACCGAACGGTCCGTCACCGGCCCCACCCCGGTCTTCGCCCAGCGGCTCCCCGTCGGCAGCTACCTGCTCGAGCTCGTCGTGCCCGACCGACCGCCGGTTCGATACCCGGTGCTCATCGCGCGGGAGCAGCCCTGGGCGTCGGTCGCGCCCGGCAGCCGCGTCGAGCGGCCCGTCTGGATCCCGCCGACCGGCGAGATCCGGTCAGTGGAGCGCTACGTCCCGGCCGGGTGGTTCCTCTCCGGTGGCGACCCCGAGGCGCAGGGCGCCCTCCCCCGCCGTCGGGTCTGGGTGGAGTCGTGTTCGCTGTCCTCTCGCCCGGTCACCTTCGCCGACTACCTGACCTTCCTCAACGACCGCATCGCACAGGGCGCCATGGACGCGGCGCAGCGGCACATGCCTCGGCTGCAGCCCCGCGACGCCGACGTCGATCCGCTGGTCGCGCTCGACACCGCGTCCGACCGCTTCCGCTTGCGCGACACGGTCGGGGCGCTCCGGCTGAGCAAGGCCTCCCCCGTCGTGGGTGTGAGCTGGTACGACGCGCAGGCCTACTGCCGCTGGCTCGGCGAGCGTACGCGCCTCCCGTGGCGGCTCCCCGGCGAGCATGAGCGCGAGAAGGCCGCCCGCGGGGTCGACGGTCGCAGCTACCCGTGGGGCGAGCACGCCGACCCCGCCTTTCACTGCATGCAGGACTCCGCCCTGGCATCCCCCGGACCGCCCAGCACGAGCCTGTTCCCGGTCGACCAGAGCCCGTACGCGATCTTCGGTCTGGCAGGCGGCGTGCAAGAGTGGTGCGCCGACGTCTACCGAACCGAGGGCCCTCGGCAGCGCGGTTCGTGCGCCGTGGTGCCATCCCCCCCCACCGACGCCGACACCCGGCCCGGCGCGCACGCGGCCCGCCGCGCGGTCCGCGGGGGCGCCTGGGACCTGCCCGCCCCGGCCGGCCGCGGGGCCTCTCGAGTGGGCGCGCGCCCCGGCCAGAGGACGTCCAACCGCGGGTTCCGCGTGTGCCGAAGCCTGACCGACGCTCAGGGCGCAGCAGGCTCGAAGCGGTAGACCGTCGAGCCCGGCTCGGCCCGCAGCAGCGTGCGCGCGGCGGCCCGGCGCAGGGCCACGGGGCTGCCGCGCAGCCCGCGAACCTCAGCGCGCAGATCGGCGTTTTCGACCTCGACAGCCACCACCTGGGCCTCGGTGGCGGCCAGCCGTGCCTTCAGCTTGTGGCGACTCAGCAGGCCGTTCTCACCCGCGAGGCTCGCCCCCAGTGTGCCCACGACCAGCGCCGCTGGAACGATATTCCAGACGAGGCGGCGGAACAGGACCGACTCAAAGGACATGGGGATCGTCTGCGGGGCTGGGGCGCGGGCTGCTCCCTACCATTGACATGGCAATAGCGCTGATGCAAGCCCCGGGGCCGATCCGAAGCCGGCCGCTCGCTGGAGGTGCCGATCAGTCGGGCGCTCCGGCGTAGGACTTCTCCTCGACCAGCCGGGAGCCCAGCTGCAGGTTGATGGCGCGCTTCAAGGCCGCCCGCTCGTCGTTCAGCCGGTACACCGACCGGGCATGGGCCACGAAGGCCGGGCCGAAGGAGCGGCGTGCCTCCAGGGACCGTAGGGCGTCCTCGACCTCCCACAGGGCGGTGTTGACGCGCTGCAGCGCGGGCCACTGGTCGAGCGCCGGCATGTCGGGCAGCCCAGCGTCGCGCCAGCTCGACTCGAGGGCGTCGAGCTCGCGGCGCACGTTGGCGAGGGCACCCGCACCCTGAAGGCGAGCCGCCTTGATGCGCAGGATGGTCACCCGATCGACCACATCCCCGAGGGGGAGCTCGACCCTCACGGGCCGCGTCGGGGGTCGGAGCGACCGCGCCGTCGCCGCCGCCGTCTTCGGTGTTGGCCTCGGTGGCGATGGCCAAGCCGAGCCCGTAGGTCCGCGCCAAGTCCATCACCGCCACCACGCGTCCATGATCGACCTCTTTGTCGGCCTTGATCACCACCAACGTCGAGGGGTCGGAGCGGGCGGCGTCGGCGACGGCCGACCGCAGCGCGGTCCAGCCCACCGGGTCTTCGTCGAGGTAGATGGCCCCATCCGAGGTGACCTTCACCCGCAGGTCACCCGACTCTCTCAAGATGGCGTCGGCCGACGACCGGGGCAGGTCGACCTGGATGCCCTGGCTGGTGATGAAGGTGGTCGACACCATGAAGAACAGCACGAGCTGGAAGATGATGTCGATGAGCGGGGTGACGTCGACCACCGGCTCGTCGCGACCGCGCTGCGCCCCGAAGTTCACGCCTGCTCCGCCGGCTCGTTGGCGGCCGCGGCCGGGCTGGGCACGTCACCCGCCAGCAGGTCGAGGAGCGACAGCGCGACCTCCTCGAGCTCGAGCGTGAGGTCGTCTGCGCGAGCCATGACCCAGCGGTAGCCGACCAGCGCCGGGATGCCGACGGTCAGCCCGGCCATGGTGGTGATGAGGGCCTGAGAGATGCCGCCGGCGAGGCTGCCCACCACGCCCACGCCCTGCTCTTGGATGACGTCGAAGGTGAGGATCATGCCCCAGACGGTGCCCAGCAGCCCGAGGAGCGGCGCGATGCTGGCCACCGTGCCGAGGATGCCGCTGTTGCGTTCGAGCTCGGCGGCCTCGCGGCGACCGACCTCTTCGAGGCGCTCTTTCAGCGCCACCCGGGGCTGACCGCGCCCCGACAGCGCCACGGCGACCACCCGAGACAGGGCGGCGTCGCTCTTGCGGCAGAGGGTCTGGGCGTCGCCGAAGCGTCGCTGCTTGACGAGCTCTTCGACCTCGACGGAGAAGGATCGCGGGGCGACCCGGCCCCGCCGCAGTGCGACCGCGCGCTCCAAGAACACCGCGAGCCCCACGAGGCTCGACAGCCCAATGGGGATCATCACCGGTCCGCCGGACACCAGGAAGTCGATCAAGGCGCCTCCAGGGATGGGCCTGTGCTTCCGTGTAGCCGGAACCGATGCCGGCTGCCGCAGTGGCGGCCCCGCCGCGACACGCCACGACACAACACGACATTCAGATCGCGGTCACAGACGGCGGTTCCGGTCAGCTCGCCGGTGCGGAGGGCGCTTGTACAGATTTCTGGACAACGTACAGAATCTGGCGTCAAGAATCTGGACACCTGTCCGTCACCGGCCCTCGGCACGTCGAGACTCCAACCGCGGGCTTGGAACGACAAACGCCACCAATACAGGGTCTTTGAGGCGTCCCAGCGCCGGGGGCTCATCCTGAGAGGCCCTGAATCCGATCCCTGGCACGACCCTTGCTCTATCTCTCATCAGAACCCGCACCCCAGGAGCGCCCATGGGCTTCGCCGCTCGTCGCCGTGGAAGCAGCACCGCCGGACAGGGCAACCCCCTGCTCAACAAGTACCTCAAGTGCATGGGAGAGATCCCGCTGCTCAAGCGCGAGGACGAGGTGGAGGTCGCGCGGCGGGTGCAAGAGAACGGGCCCGACGCCGAGCTGGCCAAGCAGGTGCTGATCAACGCCAACCTGCGGCTCGTGGTCAGCATCGCCAAGCAGTACTCCTACCGCGGCCTGCCCCTCTCCGACCTCATCCAAGAGGGCAACCTCGGCCTGATGAAGGCCGTCGAGAAGTTCGACTGGACCCGCGGGTTCAAGTTCTCCACCTATGCCTCCTGGTGGATTCGGCAGAGCATCATCCGCGCCATCGAGAGTCAGATCCGCACCATCCGGATCCCGATCTACAAGCTCGAGATCGTCAACCAGGTGCATTACACGCAGAAGGCGCTCTTCCAGAAGCTCGGTCGCGAGGCCACGCTCAAGGAGATCGCCGAGGTGCTCGACCTCGACACCCGCAAGGTCGAGAGCCTGATGAAGCTCACGCGGGAGCCCATGAGCCTCGACTCGCCTGTGGCCGACGACTCCGACAGCACCATCGGGGACTTCATCGAGAACCCCGAAGATGGGCGGCCTGGCGACGAGTTCGACGACGCCAGCCTCCGCGACGAGATCACCGCCGCGCTCTCCGCGCTCACGCCCCGCGAAGAGACGGTGGTGCGCATGCGCTACGGCATCGGAGAGGCGACCAACTACTCCCTCGAAGAGATCGGCACGCGCTTCAACCTGACCCGCGAGCGCATCCGCCAGATCGAGCTCAAGGCCATCCGGAAGCTCCGGCACATCGACCGCGCCGAGTCGCTGTCGGCCTTCATCCACGCCTGAGCAGGCGACCCTCGCCTCGACGCCGCGGCGGCCCCTCTTCGGGGTCGCCGCGCTGCGTTGTGCGTTGGTGACCGGCCTGCCCGCGGGCGCCTCAGTCTTCGCGCGCCCGCACCAGCGCGAAGCCTGCGACCCACAGCAGCATCAGCGCGCCCGCGCCCCGCTGCACCGTGCCGCAGCCAGAGGCCGGCTCGGCCATCGACACGCGGTCGCCCGGCGGCGGACCCGCCTCGTTGGCCTGGAGGGCCGCGCCTCCGTCACCCTGCCCCCCATCGCCCGATCCGCCGGCGCCCCCCGAGTCAGCCGACCCGTCGTCGGCGCCATCCGATCCGTCGGTGCCGTCGGTGCCGTCTGAACCATCCGAGCCGTCCGAGCCGCCAGCCTCGTAGCTGCAGGAGCCGTCGCCCGGCATGAGCGCGATCGAGCACCAATTGTCACCGGTGGAGAGGTCTTTGCTGCACGTGGACTCGGCGAAGCCGTCCATGCACGCGTGCACGGTGTAGCTGTCGATGGGAAGGTCGTAGAGGCGGTAGTAGCCGTCGGCGTCTGTGGTGGTGGACTCTCCGGTCTCCTCCACCCAGACGAAGACGCCCGGCAGCCGTGGGCCGCTGTAGATGTCGGAGTCGGCGACCACACCGATGAGGTTCCCGGAGGCCGCGCCCCCCGACGAGAAGTCGTTGACATAGTCCATGTACAGAGACCAATCCCAGCCCGACCCGGGGTCGGTGTGGGTCTGGTTGGGCAGCTCGGAGTGGGCCACGATGAAGGCGCGGTCGATGGGGATGCCATTTCGATCGGCGATGTCCGCCGTCAGCGCGGCGGAGGCCTGGTACATGGCGTCGGTGTACCAGGTGCCCGGATCGTCGACCCAGCCCTCGTGCTCGATGCCCACGGTGTAGCCATTCTCGGACCCGACGTGCCAGCCCTTGTCCTCTTCGTGGACCATCTGGGTGACCTCGCCGTCGCTCGACCGCACCACGTAGTGGGCAGACACGCTGGCGCTGGGGTTCTGGAACCACGAGATGCAGCCTGAATAGCTGCCCTGCACGGTGTGGATGACCACGGTTGAGATGTCGGACGGCCCCCGGCTCTGGTTCGTGTAGTTGCTGGAGCTCGCGGCGGTGAACCGGGCACAGCCGGCGTAGTCGCAGGCCGACGGGGGGGGCTCGGGCACCCGGTCCCAGTGGTTGACCGGCTCGGGGGTCAGCTCGAGCCCGGTGTCGGTATCGGGCGCCACCCCGAAGTTGACGATCTCGTAGATGGAGCCCGCGAACCGCTCCTGCAGGCGGGGGTCGTGGCTGCCGGAGAAGGCCCGCAGGGGCTCCCACCACGCCAGCAGGTCATCGGAGGGAGGCGCCACGCCGTTGCCGAGCCGAGCGCCGTGGGCAGCGAGGAGGGCCGCGGCGGCGTCGATCTGCAGCTCGGGGCGCGCGAGCACGTCGTCGGGATCGAGATCGGCCGCCATCGCGGCGGCCTCGAGAGAGGGCGAGGCTCCGTCCCGCAGGTCGAAGAGGCCGTAGCCGCCCCAGGCAGAGGCGCGGTCGGCGTCCCAGCGGCTCGCCTCCCACGAGAGCGCCAGCAACAACTTCTCGGGCACACCATGGCGCTCTGCCGCGACGCGCATGGCGCTCGGGAGGTCTTGCGTCGCGGCCTGAGCGGCGACGGTGAGGACGAGGAGGCTGAGCATGGTTCTCCCGGCGCGACGCTGCAGTGTAACGCTCCCCACCCCGGTCTTGCGGACTCCGCGGAGGGGGAGGGGAGTTG
>JBDQIL010000233.1:0-6580 GCA_040264415.1 Myxococcota bacterium | reverse complement strand
TGGTGGAGGCCGCCGATGGCCGCTGCCACGCCCGGTGCGACGTGGGGCCGGCGCACCTCAACTACGGCGGCGTGGTTCACGGCGGCGTCATGGGCCTGCTGCTCGACGTGGTGGCCTACTGCGCGGCCGTCACCGTGATGCCGGACGGCCACAACGTGACCACCCACGACATCCACACCTCGATCCTGCGGCCCACGCCGGGCGGGGTGACCCTCGACCTGCACTCGAACGTTCGAAAGGCGGGCCGAACGCTGTACTTCATCGACGTTGAAGCCACTGTGGGTGACCGGCTGGTGGCCAGCGCGCGGGTGACCAAGTCGCTGGTGTCGCTGCGGTAGACGCCCGCCTGTAGACAACTGTGTCTACAGGCGCGTAGACACGGTTGTCTACAGGCGTGTCTACAGCGGCGCTACCGCTTCACGTCAGCGGTGATCTGGACGATGCCGTGCCCCAGGTCGTGGTGGCCCGTGAAGCGCAGGGCCTGCCGTGGGAGGTCGCCGTCGAAGAGGCGCACGCCCCCGCCCAGCAAGATGGGCAGCACGCTGAGCGTGAGGGTGTCCACCCGCTCAGCGCGCAGGGCCTGGCGCACCAGGTCGCCGCCATCGACGTACAGATCGCGCCCGCCCGCGGCGGCGAGCCCCTGGTCGATCAGGGCGTCGATGTCGCCCGAGACCACCCGCACGGTGGGGGCCGCCGGCGTGAGCGGGCGGTGGGTGGCCACCAACACCGGCCGGTCGCCGTAGGGCCAGTGCCCGAAGCCAGCCACCACGTCGTGCGTTCGACGGCCCATGAGCAGGGCGCCCACCTGGTCGAGGAAGGCCTCGAAGCCGAGGCTGGCAGGGTCGGCGGGGGGCGCGGTGGGGTCGTCGGGCGGCTGCAGCCACGACAGGTCGTCGTCGGGGCCCGCGATGTAGCCGTCGAGCGAGCAGCCCAGGTAGACGCGAACACGGGGGGCGGTGGACATGGGAGCTCCGGGGAGTCAGCGCACGGCGGCGTCGATGCCGTCGAGGCAGCGATGGTACAGGTCGGTCCAGCCAGGGCCCGTGGTGGGCAGGGGCGCGACGCCCTTCAGCGTCACCCCGTGGGCCTGCACGAGGCCCGCCCAGGGGGTGTGGGTGTCGCCCTCGTGGGTCCACAAGGTCACCCCCCCGGCCAGGGTCACGCCGTGGTCGAGCTGCCACCGCCGGCGCATGCCCAGGATCATCCACAGGTGGTGCTCGACCGGGTGCAGGCCGAAGCCCACCATGTGCAGGTCGGCCGTGAAGAAGAGGTCGACCCACGACCGCAGCGACCAGTCGTCGCGCTGCAGCCGCTGGCCCAGGGTGAAGGGCAGGCGGAGGTTCTTGTAGGCCAGCCGGCCATGGATGTGGTCGCGCACCTGTTGCAGCGTGCCGGCGTATTGCCGGTGCCCGAGCAAGATGCTCGGGGGCGCGGCGGCCTCGCCGTGAATGTGCCACAGGGTGGGGCCGTGGCCGTCGGGCGCGCGGCAGGCCCGAAACAGGCTGTGGGTGGACTCGCGCACCGGAACGGGCCGATGCGGCGCCCAGCGCACCCCGCCCTCGAGGGCCAGATCGTAGTTGGTGGTGAGCACATGCTGCACCGGCAGGGCCATCACGCGCTGGTGCAGGGGGGTGGTCTGCACATCGGAGAGGTGGGCGGCGATGCGGTGCTTCAGCTGGCCCTCGCGCCGCCACGCGCCGCGCTCGCGACCGCACAGGTAGATCTGCTCGTAGACCAGGGGGAAGGCGCCCTGCTCGATCTCGTCGGTGATGCCGGCGGCCTGCTTCAGCTCGGCGATGAGCGCCCCCCACGACCCCGCGCCCGCCGCCTGGCTGAGCCCGTTGCCCACCAGGACCGCGGCGCCTTCGGAGACCAGGCTCATCGATCGCCGAAGAGCTCGAGGGGGCGCCAGACCCGCGCCGACCAGGCCGACTCGCCGTGGGCAGCGCCGGCCTCGTGCCAGTGCCACAGGTCGGTGTCGAAGGCGTAGCCCAGCTCGCTCGCCAGCACGTCGCGGTACCAGCCGTTCTCGCAGTAGTTGTCGGAGGAGGCCAGGTCGTCGTCGGGCACGCCGTCGCCGTCTGCGTCGTAGCAGGCGCCGCCGCCGCCGGAGTCGATGTAGATGGCGGTGTCTTGGTGGCCCAGCTCGCGGTGCCGATCGACCACCGTGGGTCCATCCTGGCCGATGCTGCCCCAGCCCACCATGCCCGACATCGACAGGGCCATGTCGTAGACACCTGGATGATCCTGCGGGATGACGAGCGAGACCAGACCGCCGAGCGACGAGCCCAGCATCCCGCGCACCTCTGGCGGGCCGTAGTGCGCCTCGACGAAGGGCCGCACCGTGGCCTCGACGAAGGCGCCGTAGGTGGCCGCGCCGCCGCCCACCACCGTGCCGCTGAGGCGGTCGGCGACGTGGGTGTACTCATCGAATCGATCGGCCGTGTTGTCGATGCCCACCACCAGCATGTCGTCGGGCAGGCTCTGGTCGAGGTGCCACGACGTGGCGGGCGGCGCCGGGTGGGGGTCGAAGAGGTTCTGGCCGTCGTGGGCCACCAGCAGGTGGGTGTAGTCGCCGCCCTCGGGCACCCACACCTGGAGGTCACGCGGGGCCAGCGCGCCGGCGTCGTCGGCGAAGGCGTAGAAGCGCTCGAGGTGGGCGTCGTCTTCGCGCACCAGCGACAGCTCGCCGAAGTCGTCCCAGGCGAAGCGGCGGCCCACCGGATCGCTCATCCAGGTGTCGTCGTCATAGCCATTGACCAGCTTGTACCGGCTGCCATCGGGCACGGGCACCTCGGCGGCCAGCCACCACAGGTCGCCGGCCTGGGTCATGTCGCCGCCGGTCCAGCCGTTGAAGTCGCCGCCCACCCGCCAGGCGCCGTCGCCGCACAGGCACGCGAAGAGGTACGTGCCGTCGGCCGCCTCGATGGGCAGCCCGCCGCGCCGCGCGATGGTGGCCAGAGCCTCGGCGGCATCGACCTCACCCGCGATGGCCTCTCGCAACAGCGCCTCGTCGGCGGCGGCGTGGTCGGGCGGGGTCCAGTCGTCGGGATCGGGGCCGGCCCCGCCGCCGCCCAGCCCGCCCGAGCAGCCCACGAGCACGCCCACGGCGGTCAGCCGCAGGGCCTGCTCAAGGGCACACATCCTCGCCCCCGTCCACCCGGATGGTGTTGCCGCTCATCCAGTAGGTGCCCGGCCGCGACAGCTCGATCAGCGCCGCTGCCACGTCGTCGGGTCGGGTGAGCCGCCGGTGGGGGTTCTTGCTGCGGGCCCGCTCGATCAGCTGCTGGTGACCCGGGATCTTCTCGAGAGCGGGGGTCTGGGTGACGCCCGCCATGATGGCGTTGGCGGTGATGCCGCGGGGGGCCAGCTCGCGGCAGAGCTGCCGCACGTGCGCCTCGAGCGCGGCCTTGGCGGCGCTCACGGGGCCGTATTGGTCGAAGGCGAGGTGCGAGCCCGAGCTGGTCATGGCCCAGATGCGCCCGCCCTCACCCAGGACGCCCTGGTGTACGAGGTCTTGTGCCCAATACACCAAGCTGTGGGCCATCACGTCGAGGGTCATGTCGAGCTGCTTGCGCGAGGCCACGCTGCCGTCGGTGTCGCCCGGAGGACGCACGAGATCGACCAGCGTGCCGAAGGCCAGCGAGTGCACCAGCACGCCCACCTGCACACCATCGCGGGCGAGCTGCTCGACGATGGCGGCGCGCTGGCTGTCCGAGGCGGCGTTGCGGTTGAAGAACGTGACCGCGGGGCTCAGGCCCTGCAGCTCGTCCACCAACGCCTCGACCGCCGGTATGGTGGACCGGCGGTCGAGGTGGACGCCCACGATGGGGCGCCCCTCGCGCGCGAAGGCCCGGGCGATGGCGGCGCCAAAGCCCGAGGAGGCACCCAGGATGAGGGCGGCCGAGGCCTCGCTCACTTGTCGCCTCCGGCCTCCGGCGCGGCGGCGGGCGCCTTGGCGGACGGCGCGGGCGCGGGGGCCGCGCCGGGGGCAGCCGCGCCACCCTCGGGCACGGTGACCTCGGCGCCGGTCTTTCCGGGCTCGACGATGGTGGCGCCGGCCTTGAGCTCCTCGATGTACTCCTGGATCAGCTCCTGCTGCAGGCTCGAGCGGATCTCGTCTTCGACCTCGGAGAGCGGGACCGAGTCGCGCTTGTCTTCGACCTTGAAGAGCACGCCGCCGCCCGCGCCGCTGTCGAAGGGACCGAGCACGGCGCCCTTGTCTCCGCCGAAGACGGCCTCGCCCATCTCACCGCGCAGGTCGGTCTTGGCCATCCAGCCCAGCTCGCCGCCCTTCGAGGCGGTGCGGGGGTCTTTGCTGCGCTCCTGGGCGAGCTTGGCGAAGTCGGCGCCGCCGTCGAGCAGGCCCTTGACCTCGTTCGCGGCGTCCATGGTCTCGAGCACCATCACGCGCACGTTGGCCTGGGGCTTGGCGAACTGCACGGCGTGGTCGTCGTACCACTTCTGGATGCGCTCGGGCGTGGTGCGGTCTTCGACCACCTTGTCGAGCATGCCGTCGGCCAGGGCGTTGCGAGACGCCAGCGCGAGCGCTGTGTTCATCTCGGGGGTCTTGTGGAGGTTCTGCTTGATGGCCTCGCGGTACAGCAGCTCACCGATCACCAGCTGCTCCTGAAGCTGCCCGATGCGGCCGCTCTGCTCGAGCTGCTCGCGCATCTGCGGGGGGATCTGCGACAGCGTGGCGTCGAGCATGCCCTGGGTGATGTTGGCGCCGTTGACGGTCACCAGCACATCGCCGGTGGGGGTCATCTCGCCGGGCACGGCCTCGGGAGTCTGGGGCTGGCAGGCGGTGAGCGCGAGCGCGGCGCCCACGGAGAGCAGGATGGAGCGGATCATGGATAGCCTCGAAGAAAGTCAGCGCCGCCCTAATGCCTGGGCGGCGGGGCCGCCACGGGGGGGCGGCGGCAGGGGAACCACCAGCGACCCGGTCAATCTGGATCGCCCACCTGCAGCACCGTCATCATGCCGCCGTCGGCGTGGGGCAGGATGTGGCAGTGGGCCATCCAGAAGCCGGGGTTGTCGGCCACCACCCGCAAGCGGGCGGCCTGGTGCATGGGGATGTTGAGCGTGTCGACGAGCTCGCGCACCGGCGGCGCCACCCCGTCGCGCGACAGCACCTCGAGGTGCAGGCCGTGCAGGTGGAAGGGGTGCTCGGTGGCCGAGAGGTTGCGCACCTCGATGACCGCGTCTTGGCCGAGCTCCAGGCGCTCCACCGTGACGTCGGGGAAGGCCTCGCCGTTGATGCGCCAGGTGTCGGTGTGGGCCTCCCCCTGGAACACGTAGATCAGGTCGGTGTGGCCGGGGTCGGCCGTGGGCGCCTCAGGCGAGAAGCCCCATTCGAGGCCCGTCGCGGGGGCGCCGGGCGCCGTCACGCCCAGATCGAAGACCGTCGCCGGGTCGCCCACCCCCGCGCCGCCATTGAGCGAGTAGGGGCGGTCGGTCAGGGTGAGGTCGGCCTCGCCCGGCAGCAGCTCGAGCTCGGCGCGGTCGCCCGGGGCCAGCAGCACGGCGTCGGGCTGCCCAAGCTCGCCCAAGATGCCTTGCCCGCCCGCGATCTGGCGGAGGTCGGGCAGCGTGAGGTCGAGGTAGCCGTGGTTGGAGACGTTGAAGACCCGCAGGCGCACAGTCTCGCCCCCCGCCACGTCGAGGCGCGGCTGCACCTGGCCGTTGATGGCCCACCACCCCACCTCGCCGTGGGCGCCGTGGGTGGCCGACGGGTCCTCGTCGGTGACCGCGACCTCGCCCCAGTCGTCGAAGACGGCAACCAGGTCGTGATCGGCGGCCGGCTGGGCCGGGTCGTCCACCACGAAGGCGCCGTACAGGCCCAGATCCACCTGATGGTCGGTGTCGATGTGGGGGTGGTACCAGAAGGTGCCCGCCTGCTCGACCGTGAAGGTGTAGGTGAAGGTCTCGCCGGGCTGGATGGGGGCCTGGGTCCAGGTGACGCCGTCCATGGCGTAGGGCACCGACAGGCCGTGCCAGTGGATGGTGGTGGGGGCGTCGAGGTCGTTGGTGAGGGCGATCTGCACGGTGTCGCCGACCGTCGCTCGGATGGTGGGGCCCGGCAGCTGGCCGTTGTAGGCGTAGCCCTCGACGGTGCGGACCTCGCCCGTGCGCCAGTCGGTGAGGGTGTGGGTGGCCGCCGCGGCGGTGAGCGCGACCGACACCACGCCGTCGGCCGGGTCGAGGTCGGGGGCCTCGGCGGGCGAGGCGAAGGTGGGCTGCTCGCCCACGGGCTCGGTGCCGTCGGCGCCATCCGACCCATCGGCGCCGTCGGCGCCGTCCGACCCGTCGGCGCCGTCAGATGCGGTGGGGGCGGTGTCGGCGGGGGCCTTGTCGCCCGAGCAGGCGGCCAGCAGCAGCAGGATCCGGAGCGGGGCGCGGGTCATGGCGTCACCTCCACCCGCGCCGTGGCCATGACCGCGTCCGCGTTGTCCCAGCGCTTCTCGAGGCCCATGGCCCAGGGGGCTGGGCGGTGCAGCAGCCGGGCCTCGACCACCGGGTCGGCGCAGTCCACCGAGAACCGGTGGGTGCTGGTGAAGGAGGCGCCGGGCATCAGCCG
>JBDQIL010000232.1:0-6589 GCA_040264415.1 Myxococcota bacterium | reverse complement strand
GGCGCGACGCGGCACCCGTGCGAGGCGCGGGGGTGACCGCGTCGCAGACAGAGCCGGCCGGGTCCCCCGAGGGTGGGCCGGCCACCACGGCCAGCCCCTTGGCCGACCCGCCCCCGATCGACCCGGACGCGCCGGTCGATGACGACGCGCCCGACACCCTCGACCCCGAGCTCGACGGCATCGCCGAGGCCGAGCCGGGTGGGCCCGAGGCGAGGTCTGCGTCCCGGGCCGAAGGGCCCCCTGAGCCGGGCCGCGCCGCAGCGCCGACCAGCCCCGAAGCCGAACCCGAGCCGGCGGCCGCCGAGCCCGAGGCGCCTCCGCCCGCGGCCGCGCCTCCGTCCCCCGCCGCGAAGCGGTCCGCGATGGCGCGCGTGCGGCTCACCGGCACCTTCGAAGCGGGCTGGCTGCGCGACCAGGCCACCGGCGACCGACACGCGCTCCGCTCCCCCGTCCCGCCAGGCCGCTATGACGTGATGGTGCGCTTCCCCGGACGAAGCGGCTTCTTGGTGGCCGAGACCATCGACCTGAGCGACGGGCGCTCGGTGGTGTTGCGCTGCGACCCCGACTTTCAGCGATGCGTTCCCGAGTAGGTCGCCTCCATGCTCCCGCTGCTCCTCATGACCCTGGCCGCCCCCACCGCCCGCGCGGCGCCCGACGGGTGCGCCGGGGCCGTCATCTCGGTGGAGGTCTTTCGAGACGCGGCGCGCGCCGGAGAGCGAGCCTTCGCCGCGCTCGACCGCGCGGGCCTCGACGACGCCCGCGAGAGAGCCCTCGAGCTGGTGCCCTGCATTGGCGAGAAGGTGCCCCTCGAAATCGCCGCCGACTTTCACCGCCTCATGGCGCTCGCCGCCTTCGTCGAGGGCGACGAGCAGCAGGTCCTCGCCGAATTCCACGCCGCCCGGCGGCTCGTCCCCGGCTACCAAGTGCCGCGAGAGGTCGCCCCTCCTGGCCACCCCTTGCAGCAGCTCTACGAGTGGTCCGAAGACGCAGACGAGGGCACGCCCGACCCCACCATCCCGCCGATCGGCGGCTACATCGTGGTGGATGGCGTGCGAAGCGCGCCCCGACCGAGCGGCATCTCGAACATCATCCAGGTCTTCGGCGCCGACCAGGCGCTGCTCGAGACCCGGTACCTGCCGGCCGGCGCCGAGACCCCGCGGTGGGGGCCGCTCCCCGAAGAGATCGAGGCCCGCCGGCGCCGCCACCGGCTCTTTGGCGGCACCACCGCGGCGCTGACCGCCACGGCCATCGGCACCTACACGGCCTCGCTGATCTTGCACCGACGCTTCGACAGCGCCACCGACCCCGGCGAGCTCAACCAGCTGCGATCGTCTACGAACAGCTTGTACTGGGCAGGGGTGGGCACCGGCGCTGCGGCGGTCACCTTCGGGACCGTCACCCTGTTGACCTGGTAGGGGTCACGGCGCGAGGTCGCCCCAACAGCTCCAGTCGTCGTCGCTGGTGATGCCACACGCCACCCGCGCGCCCACCTCGACGCTGCGGAAGCTCACCCCGTCGGGGGGGGTGAGATCGACGAACGGGGTGCCGGTGGCGTCGAGGCCAGCCTGGCACACGGCCTGCCCGGCCGCGCCGAGCGCGCACAGGTTGTTCCAGGCCGCGCTGAGGTGGTCGAAGCTCTGGCCCTCGAAGGCCGACGGGTCGAAGCCCGGGTCGCCCCAACACCACAGGTGCCCTGCGGTCGCGCCGGCGTCGGCTCCGAGCAGCCCGCACGAGAAGTCACGGCCCGCGCCCACGTCGATGAGGGAGACGCCGGGCTCGTCGCACTCGCCCGCCGAGGAGCAGTTTCCGAAGCACAGCGGCTCGCCCTCGAGGGGGGTGAGGTCATCGGGGGCCGCCAGCAGCGCGCAGGCGTGGGACGGGCCGGTGTCGAGCCGGAAGAAGCCGGGGCTGCGCCGCCCCTCGTCGTCGTCGTCGTCGTCGTCGCCGGGCGACACGGTGTAGGCGATGTGGTCGCCCCAGCACTTGACGTCGCCGGTGGAGGTGCGGGCGCAGGTGTGAGACACCTCGATGTCCACGTCCACGAAGGCGCCGTCGACGTCGGCCAAGGCGCCGTCTGCGGGGCCGCCTCCCCAGCAGAACAGCTCGTCTTCGAGGTCGATGCCGCAGGCGTGCTCCAGCCCCACCGAGATCTGGTGGAGGGCCTCGGTCGGGGCCTCGTCGATGATGGCGGCGTCGCTGCCGACGCAGATCACGCGGCCATTGCTCTGGCGGACGCACCCTGTGCTCGCGCCCACCGACACCTCGACGAAGGGACAGTCCGACGGCACCGACGGGTCGAACCCACCGGGCGCGTCGAGGCAGTCGAGGTCGTTCCCGACCCACGCGTGGGCCTCGTGGGAGACCCCCCGGAGCTCGTGAGGCTCGACCACGGGGTCATCGCAGGCCCGCAGCACCTCGTCGATGGTGCCGAAGCCGTCGCCGTCGATGTCGGCGAACCACAGCTGCTCGCCCTCTGGGTCGGCGTCTGCGTCGTCGGACAACCCGTCGCAGTCTTCGTCGCGGTCGTCTGGGTCGCAGCGCTCCTCGGCGCCCGGGTTGATGTCGCGATCGGTGTCGTCGCAGTCAGAGGAGTCGACGAGCAGGTCGAGGGCCAGGCACGAATCGACGGAGGAGTCGGGGTCGCCGTAGCCGTCGCCGTCCTGATCGACGTAGAAGGTGCGGGCCTCGCCCACCTCGGGGTCGGCGTCGTCACAGTCGTCGCCGTTGTCGATGAAGCCGGCAGGGGGATCGCACGCCTCGACGGTGGGCTGCTGCGCGGCGCCGAAGCCATCGGCGTCGCTGTCGACGTACCAGACCGTCAGATCGACGGGATCTTCATCGAGCAGGCCGTCGCAGTCGTCGTCGGCGCCGTTGCACCGCTCGTCGGCGCCTGGGTAGGCCTGCGCGTCGAGGTCGTCGCAGTCGCCGCCCACGTCAGCCCAGCCGTCGGACGCGACGCACCGGACCTCGGCCTCTCCGGCCCCCACGCCATCGCGATCGGAGTCGAGGACCCGGTAGATCAGACCGACCGTCGGGTCCCCCTCGTCGCAGTCCTGGCTGGCGGGCACGCCGTCGCCGTCTGGATCGAGGCGACCCCGCAGCTCACCCGAGCTGATGTACGAGCAGCCTCCGGCGAGCAGCGCCGCGAAGGCCCAAGACAGTCGTGTCAGGGATGTCACGGCGGCTCTCCCATGGAACCCTCCGAACGTAGCCAACCGCTCTGTCACCCGCCGGGTCGACCCTCAGGGGGCGAGCGTAAAGTCGGCCAACGTCTCGCCCGTGTCGCCAATGAAGGCGACCTCCACCGTGCCCCGTGCCGGGTCGCAGGTGAACCGGGTGTAGTTCCAGGCGGCGAACATCAGCGGGTACTGCTCGTCGCCGGCGAACAAGTCTGCGGCGGGGTTCAGGAAGCTCCCCGACGGCCCCACGAGCACCTCCATCTGATCCCAGGCGACGCCGCCTCGGGGGTCGACGTGCGCCACCATCGCGAAGTGGTGGTCGCCCGAGACCCAGACGACACCCCCGATGTCATTGTCGGTCACGAAGCCCAGGAGCGCATCGCGCTGCTCTGGGTAGCCTTGCCAGCGATCGAGGGCGCCTGCCGCGCCGACGAAGGCCGTCTCGTCGGTGATGGGGACGCTGTTGAGGATGATCTTGAAGCGGGCCCCGCTGGCCGCGAGGCCGTCTTGCAGCCACGCCAGCTGGGCGTCGGACACGTAGCGGTCGCCCGCTCGCTCCCCCCGGCAGTCGAGCACGAAGACCTCGAGCACGTCGCCCCAGCGGAGCGACCGCCAGATGCCGGAGCCGCCGGGGCCCGGCGACTGGGGGAGCGACTCGCGGAAGGCGCGCAGGCCTGCGGCGTAGGTCTCGTCGCTCAGCTCGTCCCACTCGTCGTTGTTGGTGAGCTCGTGGTCGTCCCACGTCGCGATCAGGCTGGTCGAGGCGCTGAGATCGAGCAGCCCGCCCGTGGCCAAGGCCTCCCGCCAGAACAGTCGGAAGTCCTCGAGTGACTCGGCCCCGTCGCAGTAGACGGTGTCGCCGAGCAGGCAGAAGAAGTCGAGCTGTGCGTCGGCCGCGTGGGTCAGGTTCGGCCACGGGTCGTTCCCGCCGAGGCAGCTGGTGGCGCCGAAGATGACCTGGCGCCAGCCGTCTTCGCCGAGCGCCGTGCGAAAGCGCCCTGCGCGGCTCCAGGCCTGTCCGTCGACGCTCCCCGCCGCCCAGGCATAGGCGGTGTCTGGCTCGAGGTCGTCGAGGACCACCTGCACCACGCCCTCGTCGTCGACCGGCAGGGCGTCGAGCGTGCGCGCATCGGTCCAGGTGGTGCCGTCGGCCCGGACCACCCGGATCGACAGCTCGACCAGGCCACGGGCCCGCACCGACAGCACCACCGATCCCGCGGTGGCGTCGCCTGCCTGCACCCCGAACGGAAAGGCCACGGCGTCTTCGGGGCCAGGGGGCTCCCACGGCGGCGGCTCGGGAGACCGACTCGGCGCCGGGTCGAGGCCCGAGTCGATCGGCTCGCCTTGGGTCGGGTCGTCGCGGCAGCCCGCGACCGGCCCCACCAGCGCCGCGCCCGCGGCGGCCCCCCCGAGGCTCAAGAAGCTGCGTCTGGACGTGCCCATGGTCGAACCCCGAGGCCTACCGGTGGCCCACGTTGGCGGTGTGCCAAGCGAGACCCAGGAGACCCTGGACGGTGTACCCCTGAAAAAGCAGAACGCCCACCCCGGTGAGGGTGGGCGCCTGAAATGGATGCGGGGGCAGGATTTGAACCTACGACCTTCGGGTTATGAGCCCGACGAGCTACCGGACTGCTCCACCCCGCACATGGGCCAAGCGGTGAGCGGCGAGCGCTCTGTCCTGTTGACGCCAGCGCCTTAAGGAGCCGCTCGAGGCCTGTCAAGCATCTGGTGCACGATCGGCCGCGTCCCGCACGCCCGCTTCAGCGAGCATCGGCCTCTGCCGTGACCTATCGGCGCGATCAGAGCAGCTCGGGCGCCGCCACCGCCAGCCCGAGCGCCACGGCGTTGTTCACCGCATGGGTCAGCACCGACGGCCCCAGGCTGCCGCTGCGCACCCGCAGGGCACCCAGGACCACCCCGAGGCCGGCCAGCGGGACGATCGCAGCGGGGTCGGTGCCGTGGATGACGCCGAACAGCGCGCCTTGCAGCAACACCGCGGTCCGCGCCCCGAGCCGCTCCCGCAGCACGCCCAGGAGCAGCCCGCGAAACAACAGCTCCTCGGTGAGCGGCGCGCCCACCGCGCCGTAGACGAGCGCCAGCGCCAGCGCGGCGGGCTGGTCGGTGGCCTCGACGAGCCCGACGAGTTGCTGGGGCTCGACCGCCACCCCGATGGCCTCGAGCAGCGTCACCCAGCCGGCCGAGGCCAGCAGAAATGCCGGGACTACGGCGACCGCTGCGGCCCACCATCGCGGCGCGGCGCCCTGGATCCCGAGCCACTGGCGCGGCGCACGGGCCAGGCAGAAGGCGGCGCTGGCCAGCGCGCCGCTCGCGGTCCCCGCGATGGCCACGAGCAGGTCGGGCTCCCCGAGCCAGTCACCCGAGCGCGCGCGGAGGAGCGGGAGCGACACCGCCGAGGCGGTCCACATGAGCAGGCCGAAGGCGGCGATGGCGTCGAGGCCGCTCGGCGGCGCGCGCCCTCGAAGCCGCTGCACCACGAGGGTCCAGACGCCCCCGCCCACCAGCACCACCAGCACGGCGAGGGGGACCACCGCGCCGATGGACGGCTCGTCCACCCTCGCTCAGCCCTCGCGCTGCACGAGCGCGTGGGTCGCCTGCTGCAGCATCCGGGCGATGCCGCGGTGGGGGATGGTGAGGACCTGCCCGCGATCGCCGCTGCGGTAGAGATCAGAGGTGCTGTGGTCGAGCAGGGTGCCACCCCAGAGCAAGACCACGTCGCTCGCCGCGAGGTCGTGGTCGGCCTGCTTCTGGGTGCGGCGCACGTTGCCGGGCACGAGCGTCAGGCTGATGCGGCGATGCTGCACCAGCTCTTTGAGCTGGCGGTGGTACTTGGGGGAGCCGCCCACCACCGTGACGCGCGTGAGGCCGAGGCTGAGACAGGCATCGACGAATTGGCGCACCGAGCGCCGAATATCGGAGCCCTGGCACACCTCGCACCGCTCTTTGGGCACCCGCACGACGGCCCGGCCCGGCACCGAAGGGCAGTCATCGCAGCCCCCGAGCAGCGCCACGCGCTCGTCGAGCACCCGGGCCACCGACGGCTCGTCGGTGGGCTCGAGCCACTTGACCAGCTGCTCGAGGAGCCGCCGCTCGGACCGGGCCTTGAACAACCGCCGGTGCTCGTCGGCGCCCAACAGGCCGCGCTCCTCGAGCATCTTCGCGAGCGGCTTGGGGGCCACGGGCGCGGGGCCTTGGGCGTCTCCGAGGGCGCGCTGCAGCGAGCGTCGGTGCACGTCGAGCTCGATCCGCTCCGCCCGCTCACGGGCCAGTTTGCGGTTGATGCCATAGTAGCCGGCCTGGTTGACGATGATTTCGAACGGTCTTTCAAACTGGTTGAAATTGAGTTCCTGCGGCACGAGCCCGATGTGGGACATTGCCCTGGAGCGATGCTG